>JAUVTM010000023.1 GCA_030601545.1 Syntrophobacterales bacterium | reverse complement strand
CTCTGTACAAAAGATGAAAAGTATGGTTATCTTGAGTGTGAAAAGACTGCGAAAAGCAAAGGAGAGACATTCATGACTTCGCCATCTAAATCACAGATCAAAAAACTGCTTGACAGGTTAGAAGATCTGCGAGGTCATCTTTGACATCCCCCAAAAATCCCACCGCCTCAAGCAAATTGAAACCATAATGTCCAAGGAAGGTTTCTGGGACAACCCCGACAAACAGCCTCAGATTTTAAAAGAACGCGCAGTTCTCTCTGAAACCGTAGAGCGATTCGAGCGGTTGAGCAACGAACTGGAAGATGTCACCATTCTCTTGGATATGGCCCTCGAAGAGGAGGACCTTCAAGAACTGGACGAAATTACTTTGAAACTCAAGGACATCGATGCGGAGATATCAGCTCAAGAATTCCAACGAATGCTGGGCGGTGCTGATGATCCTCTCGGTGCAATTGTTAGCATAAACGCCGGCGCCGGTGGGACCGAAGCCCAGGACTGGACGGAGATGCTTTTGCGGATGTACTTGCGCTGGGCTGAGAAACGGAAGTTCAAGAAGCAGATTATCGACATCCAGCCCGGTGAGGAGGCGGGTATTAAAGGCGTCACCTTTACCTCCAGCGGCCCTTATGCTTACGGTTTACTCAAAGCCGAAAAGGGCATACACCGGTTGGTTCGCATATCTCCTTTTGACGCCAGCGGTCGGCGCCATACCTCTTTCGCGGCGGTATTCGTCTACCCTCAAGTGGAAGATGAAATTGTCATCGAAATCAAACCCGCAGAGCTCAAGGTCGACACCTATAGAGCCAGTGGGGCTGGTGGCCAACATGTCAACAAGACCGACTCTGCGGTCCGCATAACCCACATACCCACAGGGATAATTGTTCAGTGTCAAAATGAAAAATCACAACACCGCAACAGAGAAATGGCCATGAAGGTGTTGCGCTCGCGCCTCTACGAGAGGGAACAGCAGCTCCAATCAGAGAAACTGCAGGAAATCCACAATTCCCTCGAAGATATTTCTTGGGGTAGTCAGATCCGTTCTTACGTGCTCCACCCTTACCGGCTCGTGAAAGACCACAGGACTCAATTGGAAAGGGGAAATGTTGATGCTGTCCTGGATGGTGATTTGGACGAGCTGATAGAAGCTTATCTTTTGCAAGAGGGCGGCGAGAAAGATAGTAAGCAGTAAACGGTAAAAGGTAATCTGTGAAGGACTCACCTCTTTGACTAATTTTCTAATTCTCTAATTCTCTAATAAACCCGTCCTGTCCTCTGCCGGCTGCTCGCTGTCCTTATGCCATCTTTAGTTTCAGGACTTCTTCCCTGGCATTCACACGCACTACCTCCACTCGAAAATGATCGCCGGGGTTTAGGCCCCTTCCCTCCTCCAGAGGCATTCTGGCTTCCAAAAGACACTCTGGTATTAATAAATTGTAGGTTCTCCTGCCCTGGCTCAAGACCAGAGCGTCCAAGAACTTGATCTGCTCTTTTTCCAAATATTTAAGAATCCAATATCTTGCCCATTCCCTTTTCATTTGCAATGCTTGACTCTGACCAATGGTTATCCTGGCAACAATCGGCTCCAGGGCTTCCAGCGTATAGACAGGAAGTTCTTCCTGCACCATACTCTTGAGCTGCCGTAAAACCACCAAATCCATATAACGGCGGATGGGAGATGTCCAGTTGGTATATGCGGTTAGGCCCAGGCCGTTGTGTGGTTTAGGTTTAAGGCCCAGTTCGGCTCGGCTCAGATAACGGCGCTGCAAATAATTGAGATAGAGATCGTCAGTGCCTTCACCAACGAGATTCTCTTGGGGCTTCTCTTGGCTGCGATAGATAGCCGGAACATTATTGGCGGCCAGTGCTTCAGCAGCTAAACCGTTGGCCAGGATCATGAGCTCGGAGACTATCAGCTGTGCAGGAGTCTCACGAGCCAGCTTGCCAATATTAATTTCGCTATTGCTGTTCACCCAGATACGAAGTTCGGGAAGTGGCAAGAAGAGAGCTCCTTGTTTAATCCGTTGTCGTCGGAGTCGGGTGCAGAGACGGTAAAGTTTACCAAGGTCCTCTTCAGTTGCCACCAACTCGTTGGCTTCTGAGTAGGTAAGCTGTCGTTGGACTCGTATCCGGCTGGGAACAAACCGATAAGCTTGCAGCTGATCCTCGCTGCCAAAGCTAACCAGCAAACTCAAAGCCAACCGTTCCTCCCCTTGTTTGAGGCTACAGACATCTTCGGAAATCATTGTAGGCAGCATGGGGATTCTGGTATCTGGCAAATAATGGGAGGTAACCCGTTCCAGAGCCTCAATGTCCAAGGGACTATCAGGAACGACTGCCGCTGCCGCATCAGCAATGTGGATTCCCACCTCAGTGCCATTTTCCACCGCACGCACGCTGAGCCCATCGTCGTAATCTTTCGTCGTAGATCCGTCTATGGTCAGAACGGAGATTGAGGTCAGATCCTCACGTGAGCCTCCCTCGTCCCTCTTACTCATACCCCCCAGATCTCCGGCAACCTGAGCTGCCGCATCCAGAATGCTAGATGAAAACTTATGTTGGATACCAAAACGATGGAGGTAAAGGTTTTCATTAACCCTCCAGACACCCAACTTGACCAGTAGTTCGAATACTCCCTGCGGCACGGGAACGTGAGCCATGGTAAGGATTTTCTTGGTTTGCTGGTAATTGGGAGCCTCGTTACCCAGGAGACAGAAATCTTTGAGCATTTGTACATAGTGTTCCCGATTCTCGAGTTCTACGGCTGGGTCACCCTTCCACACTGCTGCGAGCCAAGCACTCCCCTCTGCCAACTCTTTTTCCCTCTGGGCTTGTCGTTCATACTGAATTCTTATCTGCTCGAGCCGTTCTGGGCTGTTGGCGTAAAAAAGCCCCCCCTTGTATTTAAAGTGGAGGTCATCTGTGAGCAGAGCCCTGAACACAGCCGAGGTATGATCTGCAGTAATCTCTTCATTGAAACAGATTTCTGCCAGGTGTTGACTATCAAATCCTCCTTCTTCCTGGTACAGCAAATCCCACAACTCTTCCACGGAGACGCGGTTCATGAGATTCTGGCGCCTCGCTGCCGCCTCCTGGAGGACAGCCACCAACTGAATCCGGCTTTGTTCGACATCAAGGAGTTCATCATCAATATGAAGAATTCGCTTGAGAGAAACATTGGCCTCGCGATCTTGTTCAGTCAGCACCAGCACCCGGCTGTTCTTCACCTCCAGGCATACCGCACACAGGAGCTTCTTGCTCTCAAAAAACTCGACTTTCGCTCCTGGCTTGATCTCTCTTTCCATGCTGTCCTTCAATCGTTAATCGTCAATTCGTTAATTCGTCAATTCGTCAATTCGTCAATCGTCAATCGCCAATCGTCAATCCTCAATCCCCCCCTATCTTTGTCCAGGAATCCTCTCCATCTGTTTAATGTAGGACCGAATTCCCGCTAGAATTCCTTCGGCAACTGCGTCCTGGTAGGAACCACTTGCCAATCTCTTCTCCTCCCTTTTGTTGGTGATAAACGAAGTCTCCACCATGATCGAGGGCATCCGCGCTCCAATTAACACATAGAAAGGTGCCTGTTTGACACCGAGATCTTTTACTCTACTATAGTTTTTCGGCAAACGCATGAGCAGCCCATGCTGGACTGCGTCAGCCAAGCGGCTGGACTCATTAATCTTGGAATTCAGCATCAAATCGTTGAGAATCTTCTCCAAGTCACTGATGCGTTTGGCAGAAACGGCATTTTCAAAGGCCGCCAGTCGCGCTGCCTCGGCGTCGGTGGCCACATTGAGAATGTAGGTCGACAGACCGTAAACACGCCTATTCTTATGGGCATTGGTGTGGATGGAGACAAAAAGATCCGCTTTCTGGGTGTTGGCAAAAGCAGTACGTTCCTCCAGCGGTAGAAATATGTCCGATTTTCGAGTGAGAATAGCCTCCAGCTTCAGTTCTTCTCTCAGTTTCTTTTGCAGTTTCTTGGCAATAGCCAGGGCAACATCTTTCTCACGCACTCCGCTCGGACCCACCGCTCCCGGGTCTTTGCCACCGTGGCCAGGATCGATAACAACCTTTTTCACTCCCAACCCCAGCTGTTGGGCCAAGGTAAGGCTCGGAACCTTGCCCTTACCAGGTAACAGTACTCGTTTTCTGCTCTCCCCCGTAACGTCGATCACAATGCGGAAGGGATCACTCAGGGAAAAAATCTTGTGGTCTTCTATTGATTCGATATCCAATACCACCCGCACCACCGTGGGTTTGTACTGGCCAGCTCGTACCTTGCGCAACAGGCCATCCCCTATGGGAATAGCTCCTACAAAAGTGGGATCCAGTGCTGAGTTCCGGAGGTCGATATAAAGCCTGGGTGGTTTTCCTATTGCAGGGTCGGGCTTGAGTAAGTGACTGCTGTAATCGATCTGGCCGTTCACATCAATCACAATTCTGGTATAGTCATGCGCAGACCAGTGGCGAATATCGGTCACCCTCGACAGAGAAGCCGAGGTAACTGTAGGTACCTGTGGCAGGCGTGGTAACTTTTGCTTCGACTTTCCTTTGCCCGTCTGGCTCTCAAGTTGCGCTAGCCGCTTTTGCGCCCGCGGCTTCATATCGCCGTGAGGGAAATCCATCACCACCTTGAAGTATTCCACATAAGCCCGATCCCGATCCTTCTTGTACCTGCGGTAGATCTCTCCTAGTTGATATTGGGCGTCATCCGCGAATCTGCTTTTCGGAAATCTTTTGACAACCTGCCTGAACCTATTGATAGCCTCGCTCAGATCGCTCGACACTCGAGAGTAGCCATAGAGACCCTTGTAGAGTTTCGCTGTAGCATAAAGAGCCTCATCTGCTTGCCGGCCTTTGGGGTATTTGCGGTAGTAGGTCTCATAACCCCGAATGCAGCGTAACCACTGATCCCGGTATCTAATGCGTTTTTTGGATTTGTAGAGTCTCCGACTACAGTCTTTTGCCTGTTTCAACCTATCCTGCCGTGCTGCTGAAACGGGAGCAACAGCAACAGCCGTCCACACCAGTAAAAGAAAGAGGGGAATCAGCCAGCTGAATCGCTGCGAGTCGCTTGTGATAGGACGAAAAAAACGCATAAGCAGATTACAAAATTTCTTAAAGTATAATATTAACTAATAAATATAAATACCCAATATAACAGTAAGTAAAGGATCCGATCCAAAGGCCCCTGCCTTGGGATGCCCCCTGAGGGGGCTTGAATGCGCATTCCCCTCGTGCGGCAATCTGCTGGAGTGGTGGAGCCCAGTAATTTTGGATTTTAGAATGCAGATTTTAGATTTAAAAGCTTAGAACCTCCCAGTAAAGAACGTATACACCTCAATCTGCAATCTACAATCTGAAATCATAAATCATACATAGACTGGCCCTAAGGACCAGATTTTCGATGTTGAATAAGCTCATTCTTCGTCAAACAATTCCCGCAGCCTGGCAAGCTCGTTCAGGGCTTCAATGGGAGTTATTTCCTCAAGCTCCAGATTCAGCAGGCGACGGCGAAGTTTCTGGCCTGACTGCTGGAAGAGACCAAGCTGGAGCTGTTCACTCCGGCGACCTGCTGATGAGCGAGCCAACCGCGGAAGTCCTTCCACATCCGTGGTCTCTTGTTCCAGGTGCTGAAGCACTTGCCTGGCTCTTTCCACAACCTCAGTGGGTAAGCCTGCCAACCGTGCTACCTGAATACCATAGCTCCGATTTGTACCGCCTTCCACCAGCTTTCTCAAAAAAATGATCCTGTCCCCCCACTCCTTCACCGCCACGTTCATGTTTTTCACCCGTGATCCGGTTGCAGCTAGATCGGTGAGTTCATGATAGTGGGTAGCAAATAGTGTCTTGATTCCTCTCCCTTGCCAGTCATGGAGAAATTCGGCCACAGCCCAGGCTATACTCAAGCCGTCAAAAGTACTGGTTCCTCGTCCAATCTCATCTAAAATTACCAAGCTGCGGGCCGTAGCCTGATAAAGAATATGTGCGGTTTCCTGCATTTCCACCATAAAAGTGCTACGTCCCCTCGTCAATTCATCAGTAGCACCTACCCTGGTAAATATGCGATCGACAACTCCAATTCGAGCAGTACTTGCAGGCACAGGTGCCCCCATCTGCGCCATGAGGACTATGAGCGCCACCTGCCTCAGAACGGTGGACTTCCCTGCCATGTTGGGTCCGGTAATTATTATTACTTGCTGGCTAACACTATCCAGATGCACATCATTGGGAACGAAGGTACCCTGGGGCAGGGCTGCCTCAACCACTGGGTGGCGTCCCTCCACTATATGAATCTCCGGTCCGTCATCAATTCGAGGTCGGCAGTAGTTTCTGTGGTTAGCGACCTCTGCCAGAGCTGCAAGTACGTCCAGTTTCGCTATCACAGCTGCGGTTGTCTGAATACGCTCCCCCTGGCTGGCAACCTTGGCGCGGAGTGCCAAAAAGAGTTTTTCTTCCAACCGAATCCGGCGCTCATCAGCGGTAAGCACCTGGGTTTCGTACTCTTTTAACTCTTCAGTAATGTAGCGCTCAGCATTAATCAATGTCTGCTTGCGAATGTATCGATCCGGTACCGAGGCAAGGTTAGCCTTTGAGACGGCCAGATAATAGCCAAAAACCTTATTGTAGCCAACCTTAAGAGAGGTGATACCGGTTTTCTGCCGCTCATCTGCTTCCAGCCGGGCAATCCATTTCTTGGCCTCGCGACTGAGGCTCAGCAACCGATCCAACTCCTCATCGTATCCTGTTCGAATTACACCACCCTCTGCAAGGTTTGGGGGTGGACTATCCACGAGCGCTTCCTGAAGCAAGAGGGAAACGTCCTTCAGAGGATCTAATTTGTCAGTCAGCTCAGACAGGGTTCTATCCTCTAAATTGCCAAGGAGATATTTAAGGCGGGGTAGAGACTGCAAAGACTTCCTTAAGGAGGCAAGATCGCGTGGGGTGGCCGAACCCATGGCAACCCGGCTGTTAAGCCGTTCAAGATCGTAAACAGTTTCCAACTCCTGGCGTATCTGGGCACGTATGGCTTCATGCTCTCGAAAACAAACAATAGCATCCTGCCGGGCCTCAATAGCTTCAGCCTGAATCAATGGGTAGTGCATCCAGACCTTCAGCAACCGTCCTCCCATTGCAGTGACCGTTTGATCCAAAAGTTCCACGAGTGTAGCCTTACGGCCACCATGGTGCCAGGAACGAAACAATTCTAAATGACGCGTGGTCACCTCGTCTATCACCATGTAGTCACTGCGCTGGTAGGGAATAACTCGACGAATGTGTTCAGCGGCCTGCCGCTGGGTCTTCTGCACATAGGAGAGGACCGCCCCGGCAGCACTTACAGCCAATGGCGAATTGCGGACACCAAAACCTTCCAGGGAATGAACCTGGAACTGATCCAGCAACCGTTTGTGGGCTCTGGTGAAATCAAAAGACTCCGTTTCTAGAACTTGGACTCTGCATTCCGACAGCTGACTGTGCCACCAGTTTGAGTCTCGTTCAGTATCCTGCGGCACCAGGAGTTCTCGAGGCTCTATCCTGCCCAATTCCTCTAGGAGCCAGGCCAGACTCTCCGTTTGCGTCATGCGAAAGTCTGCGGTCGAAAGATCCAAAAATGCCAAGCCGCAATTCTCTCCAGCCCAGTGTGCAGCTGCCAAGTAATTGGGGCTCTTGCTTTCCAAACTGTCCAGGACGGTTCCCGGTGTTACTACGCGCACCACTTCCCGACGTACCAACCCTTTTGCTTGCCGCGGATCTTCCATCTGCTCACAGAGGGCCACTTTGTGGCCTTTTTCCAGAAGTTTGGCAATGTAGGTCTCCGCTGCGTGGTGTGGTACGCCGCACATTGGGATTGGATCTTCCGCCTGTTTATCGCGGGAGGTCAGGGTGATCTCAAGTTCTCGAGACGCAACTATGGCATCCTCGAAGAACATTTCGTAAAAATCTCCCATGCGGTAAAAGAGTATCGCATCTTGATGGCTCTCTTTTATCTCCAGGTATTGCTGGATCATGGGCGTGACTTTACTCATCTTACCTCCACCTTAATAGCCAACTCTCGGTGGACCGATTCGCCAGTCTTCCCCCCGGTGGACATATCGCTACAGCATCGAAGGCCTGGTCATGGGGAAATGGGCAAGATTATCGAGGATCGAGGGCGTGAACCCGACTAGTTTTGTGGGGTAAGGCCGATTTTCCCGGGAAACAATGACACGGGAGGGTGAGCCGACCGACTAGCGGACATGACGCCACCACCAATGCTAACCACCTTTCTTCCTGGGCTGGACAGTATCCCAATCAAGGCACCCTGGACACTTCCACAGGATTTTATCAGTTTCCAACCCGCATTGTTGGCAG
Source organism: Syntrophobacterales bacterium (assembly GCA_030601545.1). Lineage (GTDB taxonomy): Bacteria > Desulfobacterota > Syntrophobacteria > BM002 > BM002 > BM002. The sequence continues at coordinate 6,036 of JAUVTM010000023.1, read as the reverse complement.
CGATAACGCTTTCTCGCTGGCCCGAGATGGCACAGGAGTTCACGGTATTCAGAAAGCGCCCCTTCCTCGTCACCGTCTTCCAGCAGTATCTCACCCAGCATCTTGCGCGCTTCACCAAGATCGGGCTCCAGCTCCAGAGCCCGCTTCAGAGATGCAAGACCTTGTTCCTTCCTGTTGCGCTGCATAAAGCAGCGAGCCAGTGACATTTGAGCTACAGCGTCTAGGTTTTCCTCTGAGATATGTTCGAGTAAATCCAGTACTCGTGTTTCTTCATCGGCCGCCCCGTTTTTCTCTTGCAGACGGACGAGCACCAGATGGGCCCACTTCGTATTTTTGTGGATCAGCTTTTGCCAGATGGCGAGCGCTTTCTCTTTCTCATTCTTCAACCAGTAGAGTTCGCCTAATTGTAGGCTGGCATGCACACATTGGGAGTCCAAAGACAGTGCTTTTTTCAAATGTGCTTGGGCACTGTCCAAATTCCCCTTCTCTATTTCAATCTTGGCTTGCTCTGTTCGCAAGTGAGCCATGATGTGCTGGTTGTTCGTGTTGCTCAGTTTGCGCATCTCCTGCTGCAGTTCATAAGCCCTTTGCCAGTCATGCGTGGCCTCACAAAGAGATTCCAGTTCCTCGTAAGCGTCCAACCTCTTGGGCGCCCGATTGATTACCTCTTCGAATGTGGAGACGGCTCTCTGCAGCAAGCCGCCGTGCTTGTAGTCCATCGCCATGTCGAACAAGGCCTGCAGCTTGGTTTCAGGGTCCACCCTTTCCCGGAGAAGAATGGATTGTCTTATGCGGAGGGCTCTGTCGATTTCACCCTTGACCCGGAATAGATTGCCCAAAGCCACGTAGGTCTCGATGGTCTCTGAGTTGATCTGTACTGCCTTGCTAAAGGCCTCAATGGCCTGATCTGTGTCGTTGGCGAGAATATATTGGATTCCTTTAAGAAAAACAGTGTAGTCTTTAGGAGGGCTAGTAGGCTGGAGTAACGATTCTTTGCGTGCTTTACGTCGAGCCAGGAAGTATCCGAGACCACCGCCCAAAATGGTTACAGTAACCAGGACGGCAACAACATTAAAGTCCATTCCCCCGATATGTAGGGTATTCACATCCATCCATCACGCTGGTTTACCCGGAGTTTGCCTCTTAGGCTCCCTCCACAGAATCATTGCCAACCGTTTCTACCAGCTGACTGGTCGGCACGTCGGCCTGGGTTATGGGGAGATTGCGCAGGGATTTGAGTTCTACCTGGAGGCTGTCATTCTGCCGCTTAACGGAACGGAGATTTCGGTGTAAACGGAAGTTGCCCAAGCCAAGATAAAGGGCAGTCATGAATCCCCCCCCAAAAATAGAACCCAGAATCAGGCCATAAAGAGGGATGGGCTTGGAGCTGACATGCAGAAATCCAAGCAATCTGAACTCGAAGGTGGTTGCGGCGAGAATTGCATGATAGTTCTGAATGAGGAAAGCAATCAGTAACAGTGCCAAGAGCAACAAAACCACCCACTTAACTGGTTTCATTCCATCTCTCCTTTGTGAAGTAGGGGAGTAGCTTCTTGTAGGTTTGCTGGATATGTTCTGGAACAACGCGCACCTCGGCAAAAACCGTCATGAAGTTGGTATCACCGATCCACCGCGGCACAATGTGAAAGTGGACGTGCGCTTCAACGCCGGCCCCCGCCACCGTGCCAATGTTCAGTCCCACGTTGAAGCCGTCAGGGCTCATGGTTTCGCGAAGCACACCCACAGATCCCCGAACCGTTTGGATCAGATCAAGTAACTCATCATTTTTCAGGCCGTCCAGTGTGGGAGAGTGGTTCCAGGGAGCCACGAGCAGGTGGCCGTTGTTATAAGGAAAACGATTCATCACCACCATGGAAAGCTCGCCACGGTAAAGAAGAAGCCGCTCCTCGTCGGTTTCTCCGTTACCGTCCGGACAGAATATGCAACCTTGCGGCCGGTCGCCCAAAATGTACTCCATTCGCCAGGGCGCCCATAAGTTCTGCATGACCTTCCTTTTCTCGCTGACTTCGTCACCTTACGATCGGTAAAACCTCACCTGCCGCACGAAAATTTTTTGCGAGTATACCAACATTTGCCAAAAAAACAAGTACTTTGTAAATTGCGGATTATCGATTGCAGATTGAGGAATGAGAAGAGGATTAATAATCCTTTAACCCTCAACTCCTTGTGCAGTCTGGACTGTCGTCTGCTGAGTGAAATCTTAAATCTTAAATTGACACTAGCTCGACATCGCCCCATGCCCCTATTTGATCCCCCACAATGATTATCACACCCATAACCCCCTCAATCTGCTGAGCAAAATCAAGGGCCCGTTGGATATCGTTTGCGCTTTGCACCTGGTTACAAGTCATAGTTGCCGTAGCATCGGCCAGGGCCGCAGAAGATCCTAGCACCGTAACCGCATCAGCATGTCCCAAGCTCAGTGAGTGACCAACAGTGCCTGAAGAGGTACATACCCCCAATGGTGTTTTCTCCGGATAGATTCTCAGTGCCACCCGGTCACTTAGCTCTGCGTGCCCTGCGAAAATGGATACCTGCAAGGGTGAATCCATCTTTATGAAGCAATCACCGCCGTTCTCCACCACCACCTCACTGCTCTCCGAGAGAAGGGCCAAACCGACTTGCTCTGCTATGGCACCGGCCACCGCGGCCATGGGACCGGTACCACAACTTTGCGCTGCGGCAAGCATTTCCCTCACCACGGGAGGTGCGAGCTTATCGTAAGGTAAAGGTGTCATGGCATGGAGGAATTCGGGATGCTGAGCAATGTAACCCTCCAGGGGCCCACGGACTTTGTAAATGACATCCTTAGCAAGTACGGACAGGTTGGATTCAGCCAATATCAACAGATCGGTTTCCTGAACAGTCACCTCAAAGGTAACCAACCGTTCATGGCGGATCTGGTGGCGATACCTCCGTTCGCGGTACTCGGTCAATGTCTTCTCCCTCCTCTCCAGGAGTTTCCCCAAAAATGTTACGAGCGCTACAGGCCAAAGGGGGAGGCTGCGAAACAACGAGCACCTGAGCCACCTCTCCTTCCACTCATAGCCCCGCAAAGGCCAGCATGAAGATTTGGTGCATTTTCAAAAGCCACACTGCCATAAAATGGCGCGAATCGTGCTCGTTTTGGAGTAGCCTCCCCCTTGACCCATTAACAACAGCCACCTCACTCATTTTCACTTCCTGACACCGCCAACTGTTTGTTATGAATACATATTTGTCTATCTGAAACAATATTTTTGGCGTAACTCCTGCATCTCCTCTCACCATCGTTATGCTTGAGGCTATGCGGCAGGAGGTTCTTCGTAACGAACCTCCAGACAGTCTTTACCAAACTGTTTGGTGAGCCTTGCCTGCAGTTCTTTGATGGGACGGACCCGAAAAGTGGTCGGCAATTTCTGTACCACCACCGTCTGCTGGCCAACGCCAAAGTGAAGGTATACCGGACAGGAACCGGGATGAGTCTCGAGCAGTTGCTTCAGCTCTTTCAACGGTTCCCCGGAAAGTCCTTCCACAGGTAGTTGAAGGTGAACTGAGCTCGCCATATCAGCCGCAGCCTCTTCCAACAACATAATCTCATCGGCAACCAACCTCACCTGGCCACTCTCTTTGACTACCCTACCACTCACAAGCAGCAGTGCCCCTTCGTATATGTGTCTTTGATGCTCCGCGTGTACATCTTCAAACACAACTACTTCCACAGAGCCATTGAAATCTTCTAACCGCAGGAAGCGGAGAGGTTCTCCCTTGCGGCTGCTGACCATTCTAATTTCCTCGACAATACCCCCCAGACGGCTTTGTGAATCTCCGGGAAGATCACCCAGCCCTGCCGTCCCACCCGGCGCCAGTTCTTCCACCAGGGCCTTGAATTCAGCTAGTGGATGGCCGCTGAGGTAGAATCCCAAAGCCTCCTTTTCCCGAGAGACTTTGGTGGCTTCATCCCACTCAACTGGAGGAGAAGAGCTTGACACAGACTGGGACTCCATATCACAACGGTCAAAAAGTGCCATTTGACCTCGACGTGCTTGTTCCACGACCTCTGGAAGCATTTCGTGCAGCTGTTGCCGGCCGCAACGAAAGCTGTCCAAGGCTCCTGCCTTAATCAGCGCATCCAAAGCTCTTTTCCCCAGATGCTCCCGGTCAACACTGGTTATGAGCTCAAAAAGGGAATGAAATGGGCCCCTTTCCCGTCGCACCTTGACAATGGCGGTCGCAATAGCCCGACTCACATGGCGGACGGCAGCCAGTCCCAGCCGAATGCCTCCTGTTTCAACCGTAAATTCTACCTCACTGCCATTTATGTCCGGAGGCAGCAAACGAAGATTCTCGCGACCACAATCCTCCACGTGAGCTGCCAGAAGATCATGCTGACGCAATTCGCTACTCAGAAGAGCCGCCATGTAATGCTCCGGAAAACGGGCTTTCAGGAAAGCGGCCTGTAGCACCGTTAGCCCCTGGGCCACTGTTTTGCTCCGGTTGGCGACCACTCCCGCAGAACGTTCCAGTTTGGACCATGTGGTCTCTGCTTCTTCGCGATCGTATCCTTTCCCCTCAGCGCTCTCAATAAACTCCAGTCGTATGTCTTCCGCCTTTTCTTCACCTTTCATGACTATACGGCAAAGCTCATCTGCTTTCTCCAGAGACCAGCCGGTGGTTCCAACGATCAGTCTGGTCAGATCCACGTCAAAGAGAAGAAATGCAGTACCATTGCCAGGCCTCTTATCCTGAGACGGAGGGAGTGACTCTTCCGGTTGTTCATCCTGTCGGCTACGCAAAAAACTCTCAGTCAATCCGCTTTCCAGGGCAACAGGCCGAACCAGTGCCAGCAAGGCAAGGAGATCTTGCCATTGCCGGGGCTGCCATTTGAGTAGCAGATCTCGAGCCCGAGCGCCCTCCAGGTACGGAATGCCTCCGATCTTCCCCTCACACAGCAATTGGAAGGCTGCTTCGTCGTTCAGAGGTAAATCCTCCAGAGCCACAGAGAGATCAGACTCATCGCCAATAAAATCAAAAACCTTACGAATCACGGTTAAAGCTTTTCTAGCAATGAGGTCAAACTTTACCAGCCCGGCCCGCTTGAGCGCGCGCATATTGTACTGACTGACCCACCCATCCTTGGGACCTCGGTAGAGAGGAACACGCTGAACCAGGGGACCATCGCCGATAACTACGCCAGTTGCATGGGTACTTACCTGTCTGGGTAAGCCCTCAAGAGCGGCCGCCAGCTCTCGCAGTTTACGCTGTGGTGCTGCTGAGAGTTCTTCTTCCAGTGGAAGAGCCGATGCTTTTCTTACCACCTCTCCCCCTGGAGCTTGTTCTGCATCCCCAGGAGCGGCCTCCAAATCTTCCCGGGACAGGGCAAAAACCTTTCTTAGATCTCGAATGGCCGTACGCGGCTGCATGGTAACAAGTGAAACTATCTGCGCCACTCGGTCCTGCCCGTACTTGGACCGCAGGTATTGGTGCACTTCTTCGCGCATCTCCATACCAAAACCCAGATCAATGTCGGGGAACTCAGGGATCAAAGGATTGATCAAGCGCTCAAATAAAAGATCGTGTCGGAGAGGATCAATTTTGGTAATCCCCAAAGCGTAGGCAGTGAGACTCGAACCTGCCGAGCCGCTACCCGGGCCAACAGGAACCCCCTTCTCCCGCGCAAATCGAACAAAATCTGCTATCACAAGAAAATAGTCGGCCAGAGCCAGCTGCTCAATGGTTTGCAGTTCAGCGTCCAATCTCTGAGTGTAGTCCGCACCATCTGGACGACTTGTTGATAGTTGTGCATGAAGGCCCTCTAGCGCCTGCTGTCTCAGGATGGCCGTTGCATCTTGGCCTTTTTCCAAGAGAAACTTTGGCAGATGGATTTTACCTAAATCCAAATCCACGTTGCAGCGCTCGGCAATGGTCATGGTAGTGGCGATCGCTTCAGGCAGGTGGGCAAACTCGGCTTTCATCTCCTCTGGCGAGAGAAAACCATGCTCCAGCGGAGGAGGTATCTCCTTCACGGTGGTTCCC
>JAUVTM010000287.1 GCA_030601545.1 Syntrophobacterales bacterium | reverse complement strand
AACCACGTTTTTCAACGTTGTATAACCCTTTTGATTAAGTCGAGACAATATGGTTAAATGAGATTCACAATTCCACTGAAGGAGAGAGAGCATGATAGAAGGTGCAGTTTTGGACGATGTGAGGGGTTTTTTGAAAGGCAGGGTTATTCTGACGGCTGCTGAGCTGGATTTGTTCACTCGGCTGGACAAGGAGCGAGCTACTGCAGAAGATCTTGCCAAGGGGCTCGAGTGTGACCGAAGGTGTCTGACCCGACTTCTGGACTGTCTTGTAGCCCTGGAACTGCTCTCCAAGCAAGATGGTATCTATCAAAACACAAAGCGGGGTGTTCTGCTGTCGTCAGAACATCCGGAAACTGAACTCCCAATGGTGCTCCACCTCAATGGCCTGTGGGAAAGCTGGGGCGGTCTCACCGACACAGTAAGAACGGGAACAAATCCCAAGAGAAAGCCCGTTACCGAAAGGGGCAAAGACAGTCTCAAAGCTTTCATTGGCGCCATGCATGTGGTTGGCAGAGGCTTATCACAAGAGATAGCCGACACATACAACCTTGCACGTTTCAAAAGGCTCCTGGACATTGGAGGCGCTACAGGCACGTACACCATAGCGTTTCTGGAGAAAAACCCGGACATGACAGCTGTGCTGTTTGATTTGCCCGATGTTATTTCCTGGGCTGAAGAACGGCTCGGAGCGGAAGATGTGCTGGAGCGGGTGGAACTTGTGGCAGGGGATTTTTATAAAGACGAACTCCCAAAGGGCTGTGATCTTGTCTTGCTATCGGCGATCATCCACCAGAGCAGCCCCGAAGAGAACCTGGAGCTCTACCGGAAAATACATCGGGCCGTTCTGCCGGGCGGCACATTACTCATTCGCGACCATGTAATGGAACCAGCTCGCACCTTCCCTCCCCAGGGAACTCTCTTTGCCATTAACATGTTAGTGAACACCAAAGGGGGAGACACGTACACCTTCGCCGAAATAAAGGAGACCCTTGAAGAAGCAGGCTTTGTGGAAGTGAAGCAGGTGAGAGAGGGCGAGCGCATGGACTGTTTGGTGGAGGCCAAGAGACCTAGTTGAATCATAATCCGAAACAGAAAAAATACTGGAAGAGGAGGTTGCGATGACGGAGAATGCAGGAGCTCCAAAGGGTGCGGTCTTTAACCTGGCGGATCATGTCGCCTACGCAGACGGTTCTGTGGTTAGCAAAACTTTGCTTAAGAAAAACACTGGCACTATCACTCTCTTCGCTTTTGCTGCGGGGCAGGGGCTGAGTGAACACACAGCGCCCTTCGATGCGGTGGTGCACATTTTGGATGGGAGGGCAGAGATTACCATCGGCGGGAAGCCCCATGAGGTCAAGAGCGGAGAAATGCTGATCATGCCGGCTCATGTTCCCCACGCTTTGCATGCTGCCGAGAGGTTCAAAATGTTGCTGGTGATGATCCGAGGGGAGTAGCCTATCTCTCGTCCGTTCCCTGCGGTCTCTAATGAACACGTCCATTAAAGGTTAACTGCCTCGGAGATGGAGACTGGTCCTGCTTCGGCATCTCCAAGCACGCCGTGCGCCAGGGCTATATGTTTTATCTTCCTCCAATCCAGGCAAAGAAGCCCGGCACCATAGCTATCCACTGCAACGGGATCGAAGCCACCCACCAGCTTTTTCACCGGAGGCTTGCATTTCGGACCTCCCAGGTGGAACCTCGCCAGCCCCACACTTCCGTCCAGTATGGTGAGGTCGGGGGTGCGGTAGAGATTCATTTCAAAAATAGAACGGTGCAATTTTTTGTGGAATTTGGACTTTTTCCAGACCAAGCCGCCGTAGTGTTTGGGAGGGGCGCAGCCCATCATGTTTTTCATGGTGAGTGTGACCTTGGCCAGGGAATGTCTTTTGAGTACAGGTACCGATATTAAAAAAGACTCCATTACCACACGGGGCATCATGAACTGCGGATAGAGGCGACACCGGCTGTCGCCGAGCTTCAAGAGTTCGGCATTGTTGAGATCGACCAGACCGATCCCTCTTGAATCAGCCAACTCCACGTAGCCCAGTTTACGGTACGGTCTGTAGGTGTCGTATAAAGGTGATCCACACCCTTCTGCCACTACAATCCTAGCACTGCTTACATTCCGCACATAGTCGACTATCGCGGCCACCAGCTCCACCGGAGTGGTTACGGGAGGGCGAGAGGTGTTGACCAGGTTGGGCTTGATGACGACCCTTTCAACGGAGGACAGGTGTTGTCCTACCTCGAGCAGTTCCAGGAGGGCAGGTAGACTCTCTGCATAACCATGAAAGTCGACAATCCCTAGCGGTGTTCCAGTCATTTTCCTTTCCTGAATAGCAAACCCGGGGTGATCCGGGCACATCGCAAACCCCAATTACAGATGTGGGCTCGGCGCTGGCGACCTAGATGAGGCACCCTTCGAGCTCAATGGTGTCGGCTTCGTAAAAAGTCCATCTGCTGTGTTGCGCTTCATCTTTAGTCACTGCAGCGTACCTATAAGTACGCCTCATTCCTAAAGATTATTCGCGCTCGCTGCGCTCCGCTCAGTCCCACCACTTCGTGGCGGGTTCCCAGTTTCGCGCGCCTTGCATCTGGAGCTTTTTACTGTGCCGTCTCATTTATGACTTTTTACGAGATCATCAATGGTGATTTACATCA
>JAUVTM010000199.1 GCA_030601545.1 Syntrophobacterales bacterium | reverse complement strand
TAAGGTCAATTGGTTAATTAGGGAATTAGAGAATTAGAAAATTAGTTGATTAGTCAAATAGTTAAACCGGAGAAATCGTTCAAGGCGTTGAAATCGCAAGATCGCGGCTGAAAGCCGCTCCCACAGGAGTATCTCTGTTTTCTGTTTTTTTTGAACTCCCAAATCCCAAATCCGAGATCCGCAATCCTTCCTCTTCCCTATGCTCTATGCCCTATGCGCCCTACCTCTGCCTGCTGTTTTTTCTCAATCTTCGCCCACGTGTCCCTCAGGCTAACCGTACGATTGAAAACCAGTTTTTCTTCGGAAGAGTCGGTGTCAACGCTGAAGTATCCCAGTCTTTCAAACTGATAGCGACTCCCCGGGGTTGCCTGAGCCAGGGATGGCTCGAGTTTGCATGACTTCAAAATCTCCAGTGAGTTGGGATTAATGTTGCTTTGGAAATCAACACCATCCGCCACCTCTTCGGGGTTGGATTTTAGAAAAAGGTGGTCGTAAAACCGCACTTCGGCATCGATGGCGTGGGCAGCCGAAACCCAGTGCAAGGTTCCCCTCACCTTGCGCCCGTCCTGGGACCATCCGCCTCGAGTTTCCGGATCGTAGGTGCAGCGTAGTTCCAGCACTTCTCCGGTCTTGTCATCCTTCACCACGTCTACGCAGGTAATATAATAACCGTAGCGCAGCCGCACCTCTCGACCGGGAGCCAACCGGAACCACTTTTTCGGTGCATCCTCACGGAAATCCTCTCTTTCGATATAGAGCACCCGTGAGCATGGAACCATGCGTGTTCCCATGGAAGGATCTTCAGGATTGTTAATGGCCTCCAACTCCTCCACCTGGTCTTCGGGATAGTTGTCGATGATAAGGCGCAGCGGTCGCAAAACACCCAGAACGCGAGGAGCATGCTTGTTCAAATCCTCGCGGATACAGTACTCGAGTAATTTTATGTCTACCACGCTGTCCTTTCTCGCCACACCGATACGCTCGCAAAACTCCCGTATTGACTCCGGCGTATAGCCGCGTCTCCTGAGGCCAGATATGGTTGGCATCCGCGGATCATCCCAGCCACTGACATGGTCATCTTGCACCAAGCGCAAAAGCTTTCGTTTACTCATTACGGTGTGGGTCAGGTTGAGCCGCGCAAACTCTATTTGTTGCGGCTGATAGACTTTCAACTGCTCCAGGAACCAATCGTACAAGGGACGGTGATCTTCAAACTCCAGGGTGCAGATTGAATGGGTGATCCCTTCAATGGAATCAGAGAGGCCGTGCGCCCAGTCATACAGGGGGTACAGGCACCACTTGTCGCCAGTGCGGTGGTGCTCCGCATGAAGAATGCGGTACATAACCGGATCCCGCATGTTCAGATTTCCAGAGGCCATATCGATTTTTGCCCTGAGTACATAGGTGCCATCCTCGAATTCACCTGCCCGCATGCGCTCAAATAGATCCAGATTTTCCTCAACCGGACGGTTGCGATGGGGGCTCTCTTTACCAGGTTCCGTCAAGGTTCCGCGGTACTCCTTGATTTCCTCTGCACTCAAACTATCCACATAGGCCTTGTTAGCCTTAATTAATTGCATCGCGTACTGGTAGAGTTGTTCAAAGTAGTCCGAGGCGTAGTAAAGCCTGTCGTCCCAATCAAATCCGAGCCAGCGGACATCCTCTTTGATCGATTCCACATATTCAACCTCTTCTTTCGTAGGGTTGGTATCATCAAAGCGTAGGTTACAAAGGCCGCGATACTCTTTCGCAAGACCGAAATTCAGACAGATTGACTTGGCGTGTCCAATATGTAGATAACCGTTTGGTTCAGGCGGGAATCTGGTCATGACTCGGCCGTCGTACTTGTTTGTCTCCAAATCGTCCTCGATGATTTTCTTGATAAAGTGAGCGGAAGGGGCGGAGTCATTCGCGGTCATAATCGCAGCTCCTTTCGAGTTCTTGTTCATGGTAAACTTGACCAACCGCAACATTATATTGCGCCATGCCGGAGTATTCAATGGATAAAAAGGGAAAGAGAGGATTTGGGATATTACACTTTAGATTGCAGATTGTAGATTTCAGATTAAAGAATTACAATTCTAAAATCTCAAATCTTAAATCTGCAATCTGCAAATAAGTACAGTGGGAAATCGTAATGAAAGCTTTTCGTTTGGTAACAGACTTGGAACCACGTGGTGATCAACCCTCGGCCATAGAGATCCTGGTGGACGGGCTGGAACGCGGCCTCAAGCACCAGGTGCTGCTGGGAGTCACCGGTTCGGGCAAGACTTTTACCATGGCCCACACCATAGCCAAGGTCCAGAAGCCTACCCTGGTGATTGCTCCCAACAAAACACTGGCGGCCCAGCTTTATGGGGAATTCAACAGACTGTTTCCCGAAAACGCGGTGGAGTACTTCGTCTCCTACTACGACTACTACCAGCCTGAGGCCTACGTTCCTCAGACAGACACGTATATCGCCAAAGACGCCTCCATCAATGAAGAAATTGACAAAATGCGGCACTCAGCAACACGCTCATTGCTTGAACGTCGTGACGTTATAATTGTTGCCAGTGTATCCTGCATTTACGGACTGGGGTCCCCTGAAGCCTACCAGGGTTTGCTGCTCCATCTTGACAAGGGGCAGCAGATTGAGCGGGACAAAGTGCTGAGAAAGTTAGTTGAGATTCACTATCAGCGCAATGATACGGATTTCCATCGAGGCACCTTCAGGGTGCGGGGGGATGTGGTGGAAGTCTTCCCCGCGTATGAGGAAGAGCGAGCGGTGCGCATTGAGTTTTTTGGAAACGAGGTGGAGCGCATAGTCGAAATTGATCCACTCTGGGGCAAAGCGACTCGAGAGCTGTCGCGCCTTGCGGTTTACCCGGCCAGCCATTACGTCACAACGAGGCCGATGCTGGCACAAGCCATTGAAGCGATCCAGGTAGAACTGGAAGAGAGGCTAATTGAACTGAGGGAGGAAGGAAAGCTCTTGGAGGCCCAGAGATTGGAGGAGCGGACCCGCTTCGACCTTGAGATGCTCCAGGAGTTGGGCTATTGCACGGGCATCGAGAACTACTCGCGCCTTTTTACCGGCCGTCTTCCCGGAGAACCGCCGCCTTGTTTGTTGGATTACTATCCTGAAGATAGCCTTTTCTTTATCGATGAGAGCCATATTGGAGTGCCCCAGCTTCGGGGGATGTATCGTGGAGACCGCTCTCGCAAGCTTAATCTGGTAGAGTACGGCTTTCGTTTGCCATCTGCCCTGGACAACCGACCCTTGTCGTTTGAAGAATTTGAGGAGGTGGTGCCACAGGCCATCTACGTATCGGCTACCCCGGCAGAGTATGAGCTCCAGAAGGCCCAGGGAGTTGTGGTGGAGCAGATTATCCGACCCACCGGACTCATGGATCCGAAAATCAGCGTGCGATCGGCAGAACATCAAGTTGACGATTTGGTAGCAGAAATCCGCCTGCGAGCAGAACGCAACGAAAGAGTTCTGGTCACCACCTTGACCAAAAGAATGGCCGAGGATCTCACCGAATACCTGACAGACCTGGGGATTAAAGTTCGCTATCTACACTCTGACATCAACACCATTGAGCGGGTGGAGATAATTAGGGATCTGCGACTCGGTCGCTTCGACGTACTGATTGGCATCAATTTGCTCCGTGAAGGTCTTGATATTCCAGAGGTTTCGCTGGTTTCTATCCTCGATGCAGATAAAGAGGGATTTTTGCGCTCGGAAAGATCCCTCATCCAGACGTGCGGCAGGGCAGCGCGGAATGTGGCTGGAGAGGTGGTTTTATACGGCAGTGAGATCACCCCATCCATGGCGAGGGCTGTGGAGGAGACCAACAGGAGACGTCGGCTCCAGGCGGAATACAATGAAACACATGGGATCACACCGGAAACCATTAGAAAGGAAATATATAATATCCTGGACTCCGTGTATGAGGGTGACTATGTTACCGTAGCGGCCGTGCAGGAAGAAGCGGTTGAGTATAAGACGGTTGAAGAGCTGGATCAGTACATTGCAGGGTTGGAGAACCAGATGAAAGAGGCAGCCGAAAAGCTCGAATTCGAAAAAGCTGCTCGTTTACGGGATGAGATACGGGATTTAAAAAAACAGCGATTGGAAGTCTATTAAGGCACAGGGGAATATAGCTGGCAGAAGGCAGCGGGCAGCAGGCAGAAATCAGAGATCATCCGTCTTCGCCCTACGGGCTACGCCGCGACAAGGAGGACAGAA
>JAUVTM010000112.1 GCA_030601545.1 Syntrophobacterales bacterium | reverse complement strand
GTCTGTCTCTTCGTTTTGGCTGGAAATACCAGATAAGGCGTGTAAAGCACAGGGACAGATCCTAGATGAAATCGGCTATGTTTGGCAAAAGCGTAGCCCTCCAAAGTAACGCGCAGATCACTGGTCCGAAAATGCCAGCTGGGGCGATCCCCATCACAGGTGGTGAATTTGGCCTGCTCCACATGATAGGTTTGTGGGCCCAGTTTTTCGATAATTGCGCCGCTAAAGTGAAAATTTCCTTCGGCCAGGAAACCTTTGCCGGACTCGATGATGCCTGTCTGCTCTTCTAGATCCAGAAATGCCCGTTCACCTTCCAGCCAGTCATTGCCTTGCTCGATCCGAATGTCGCCTTCAAGGATAGCCTCACGGGTAAGCGCGTCCAAGCGAATCTCATCGGCGGTGATCACCCTGCCCGGGGCGTGCAGGGTAACATTACCCCTTGCGGTATAGATGCTCTGGCGTTCATCGTAGGAAAAATGGTCGGCTCGCAGCCGGTACCCTGAATCTTCTCCCGGTGTGGTGACGGACTTTCCAACTCTGTCCTGGGATCCCGCGGGTAAGTCAGGAAAGAATAAGAATGCCACCAATAGGCAAAGCCCAACGATTCTTACAGTCTTTCTCATAGCCTACCCTGTGAGGATGTGTCTTTCAGCACGACGGGGTGGTACAGCTAGCCCCGATATTCCACTGGGTTTGCCCTGTTCTTCTCTTCCTGGATCTCCTTGACCTCACCGATAAAGTAGAGCGAGCCAGTCACCAGTACCAGATCTTCGGAAGTGGCCAACCCTATAGCCCTCTCGAGCGCTTCTCCAACAGGTCTAATCAGTTCAGTTCGTTCGGCAAATTCCCCTGCCACTTCCCGGAGGGACTCCGGCTCTGCTGCCCTTTCATATTTGGGCCGGGTGAGAATGATGCGGTCTGCCAAAGGGGCCAGTCTAAGGAACATACCGCGAAGATCCTTGTCTGCCATAATCCCCAGAACTACGATGAGTCTTCTATAGGTGTACTCTTCCTGCAAGGCCTGACGGAGAGCCATTATACCGGCGTAGTTGTGGGCCCCATCCAAAAGAACTGGTGGCTGCATGCCAAGCAATTCCAGTCTTCCGGGCCAGCGGGTTTTGACCAACCCTTCTCTGATCTGCTCTTCAACCAAATTATAGTAGCCCCATCGCTCCAGAACCTCAAGACCGCCCAAGGCAGTGGCAGCGTTTACCACCTGGTGGCGGCCGGCAAGGGGCAAATGTAGTTTTTCCAGTCGCCATCCCAACCCACTGTAGGAAAAGCGCCGTTCACCCAGAGTCCGGACCTTGATCTGCCGGCCAAGACGATAACAGGGAGCATTGAGGGCCGAACACCGGGTTTTAATAACCGCTAGGGCAACTGGCTGCTTCACCGCGGTTATCAGTGGTACTTGCTTTTTAATAATCCCCGCTTTTTCCCGGGCGATTCGACTCAGGGTGGAGCCGAGAAACTCCTGATGGTCAAAAGATACGTTGCTGATGATTGTGAGTTGCGGCTGGACCACGTTGGTGGCATCGAGACGCCCTCCCATGCCTACTTCCAAGATAGCCCAATCCACCCCTTTTGCCGCAAAAAGGCTGAGTGCCATGGCTGTGGTCATCTCAAAAAAGGTGGGCGGCTCGCGTTCATCCACCACAGCCCTCACTCTCTCGAAGACAGCCATAATCTCCTCGTCCTCAATATCCTGCTCGTTCAGGCGAAAGCGCTCATTGAATCTGACCAGATGAGGCGAGGTATATAAGCCAACCTTGAAGCCTGCCCGCACCAGCATAGCGGAAAGCATGGCTGCAATGGACCCTTTACCGTTGGTACCGGCAATGTGGATTGTCTTCAACCCTTCCTGGGGATTTCCGATCCGTTTTAACAAGCTGTTGGTACTGGAAAGGCCGAACTTGATGCCATATTTCTGCAGGTCGTAGAGGTAGCTCAGAGCCTGATCGTAGTTTTCTCCGCCCACTTTACGGTGTTCCTCCGTTTAGGTGCTGGATCACCCTGCTCGTCCTGTTTACTTCAGTATGTGGAGCCGACGCGCTCCAAAGGCGCATAGTCGAGATGGAGCAATCTGGTACGCCCATCCTCAAACTGAATCTGAACTTTTAGACTGTCAGGGACGGCAACAACCTTCCCCCTGCCAAAAAAAGGGTGCCGCACCGCATCTCCGGGACTGAGACTCGCTTCTTCTTTCAACTCAGTACCAGAATCTGCGCCACCAGGAGCTACCACTTCTGCTCCATAATGAAAATATCTCCCAGGGGGGAGTTGCTCCAGAAATAGTGAAAGGGGGACAGATCGAAAACCTGTCCCTCGGTCAAAAACTCTATGTGGACAGCAGAGATACAGGAACTCCTTGGCTCTCGTAACTGCAACATAAACCAGCCGCCGCTCCTCTTCCAGCACCTCATCATCAGCGTAGGCTCGGCTGGGAGGCAATCGCCCTTCCACAGCCGAAATCAAAAATACCGCTCGCCATTCCAGTCCCTTCGCCGAATGGATGGTAGAGAGCACCAAGTGGTCCCTGGCTGAGTCCGGATGGTCTTGTGGTACGTTGGTACTGGGTGGTTCCAAAGCAACATCTGCCAAGAATTCTGTCAGCCTATCGTACTTCAAGGTCCAGTCCTGCAAATAATCCAGCTCTCGAAGTCGTTTGGGATAGTCGTCGAACTTGGTCAGCAAAATGGGCTCATAGTAACTACGCACCGCCCGCACTTGCTGACTCACGCTAAGACCCGGTTTGGAAAGCTCCTCAAAGAGATCCACCAGACGGTGAAGACCGTGTTTTGTCGGCAGCTTCTTGGCGTAAGAAGCCAATCTCCTCACGCTCTGCTTGTTCTGGCCAAGGTAGTTGAGGATTTCCTGACTACGCTTGCTTCCCACTTGGTTAACCAGGAGTAGTAGTCGATTCCAGCTGATTCGATCCCGGGGGTTTTTCCAGGCTCGTAAGTGAGCCAATACATCTTTGACATGGGCCGACTCAATGAACTTGAACCCACCATACTTGACAAAAGGTATACCGAGCTTGGTCAGGGCGACCTCCAGATCAAAGGAATGGTAGCCTGCCCTGAAAAGCACTGCCATTTCCCGCAAAGGTATCCCTTGAAGCTGCAATTCCTTGACTTTCTGGCAAACAAACTCCGACTGACCACCTTCATCTGCGGGTCTGACTAGGAGGGGACGTGATCCCTCAGTCTTGCGGGTATAAAGGCACTTGGTATACTTCTCCCGTGCCAATTGTATGATGCCATTGGCCAAATCGAGTATTGGTTGGGGACTTCTATAGTTTTCCTCGAGTTTGAAAATCTTGGTCTCAGGAAACAACGTGGGGAAGTCGAGAATATTGCGGAAGTGAGCACCTCGAAAAGAGTAAATCGACTGGCTGTCATCACCCACAACCATGACGTTCTGATGGAAAGATGCCAGAGCTTGAACTATCTCTGCTTGCACCAGGTTGGTGTCCTGGTACTCGTCCACCAGAACGTAGTTGTACTGTGAGGAGAGTTCCAAACTCACATCCCTGTGCTCCCGCAAAAGCCGGTTGAGATAGACAAGCAAGTCGTCAAAGTCCATCATATGATGTTGACGCTTGTAAGAGGTATATTGTTCCCAGAGCTTTGATAGTTCCCCCTGGTACTGGAGGAACTGGCCGTATTCACGAGAAAGCATCTGCTCAAGAGTCTCGGCCCGATTCACTGCTTTACTAAAGATCTCAGCAATAGTCCTTTTCTTGGGAAAACGTCGGTGTTGATCGCGGAAGCCAAGATTCCCGACCAGTACGTTTATTATCTGTTCACTGTCCGAACGATCGATGATGCCGAAATCTGGCTCTAAGGAAAGGTATTTGTAATAGCGGTGGAGCACCCTGTTTGCCAGCCAGTGGAAAGTACCCCCGACCACCTCTTGGCAGCGATGATCAAGCATAGAGGCGGCTCTGGCGATCATTTCCCCGGCTGCTCTCCGGGTGAAGGTGAGCAGTAAGATGGATCCCGGGGCTATCCCTTGCTCCACCAGCCAGGCAACCCGATAGACTAAGGTTCGTGTCTTCCCGCTTCCTGCACCTGCAACGACCAGTATGGGTCCGTCGCCTGCAGTTACTGCCTGGTACTGGGCGCTATTGAGCTCACATTCATAATCGATGCGTCTATTCGTCATGCGCAATCAGCAAGGATCAAACCCTCAAGTGGGCTCATTGCCTGAGGAGCAGGGTCGATTTACAGGAGTATTGGCTTGGTTGTTTCGTTTCCTCAATCTCGGCTGAAGTATTCTACAACCTCGGCTGTTAAAGCTTCGACCGTGTATTCTGCCGGCATAATGTCCACCTCTAAACCATGCTCACGTGCTGTCTGGGCGGTTATTGGCCCTATGCAGGCAATGGCAGCCCTATCCACAAGGGATGGCAGGTCGTCACCAGGAAACATGGCAGCGAAGTTCTCCACCGTTGAGGAACTAGTAAAGGTAATGCAGGAGATAGCACCTTTTTGCAAGAGACTTCGAACCTCTTCACTTTTCCCGGCTGGACGGATAGTCTCATAGGCTGTCACCACATCTATCTGCCCGCCCATTTCTTCTAGTTTTTCCGGAAGAATCTCCCGTGCCTTGGCAGCTCTCGGCAGGAGAAACCTTTTCCCACGCACCTCTTGTTCACCCAGTCCTTCAATCACTGCCTCGGCCCGGTATTCGGATGGTACAAGATCGAGTCGTAGACCACTTTCCGTCAGCTTTGCCGCAGTTTTGGGACCTATAGCACCAATTCGGATTCCGTGAAGAGCCCGCACATCTTCGCCTTGCTCTTGGAGGCGCTGAAAAAAGAAGCGCACTCCATTGACGCTGGTGAAAATCAACCAGTTATAACGCCCAAGGTTGCGAATAGCCTCGTCCAGAGGTCCCCAACTGGCGGGAGGAACTACTTCAATAGTGGGGAACTCCAGGCACTGCGCCCCTTTCCCTTCCAGCAGGACACGGAAAGCACTGGCCTGCTCTCGCGCCCGAGTTACCACCACTGTTTTGCCAAACAATGGCCGTTCTTCGAACCAGTTGAGATGTTGGCGCAACCCTGCGACTTCCCCAACCACGATAATGGCGGGGGGCTTGATCCCAGCTTCCCCGGCGACCTGGGCAATACTGCCAAGCGTCCCTGTAACTGTTTGCTGTTCTGCAGTCGTACCCCAACGAATGACTGCCACCGGGGTTTCCGCTGCCCTGCCGTGATCCATCAACTGAGAGCCGATGAACTCCAGGTTTTTCACTCCCATGAGAAAGACCAGGGTGCCCACACCGGTGGCCAGTCGGTCCCAGGGGATGTCGGACTCCTCCTTCCCTGGCATTTCATGTCCGGTAACGAAGGCCACCGAGGCAGACAATCCTCTGTGGGTCAAGGGAATACCCGCGTAAGCCGGCACAGCGATAGCTGATGTAACCCCTGGTACGACCTCAAAACGAACGCCAGCTTCCCTCAGGGCAAGCGCCTCTTCTCCTCCGCGACCAAAGATGAAAGGATCCCCCCCTTTTAGGCGAACCACAACAGAATTGCGCCCTTTCTCCACCAACAGAGCATTGATTTGTTCCTGACTCATGGCGTGATCCCCGGCTTTTTTGCCTACGTAGAGCCGCTCTGCTTCAGGGGGCGCGAATTCCAGCAGTTTCTCACTGGCCAGGTAATCGTAGATAATTACCTCTGCC
Source organism: Syntrophobacterales bacterium (assembly GCA_030601545.1). Lineage (GTDB taxonomy): Bacteria > Desulfobacterota > Syntrophobacteria > BM002 > BM002 > BM002. Next base: position 1,339 of record JAUVTM010000112.1, on the reverse strand, counting down.
TGCTGAAGGCACTCTATTGCTTTTATAGTAGCAAGGGCCGGATCACCAGGTCCGGCCCCGACCAAATATACTCTTCCTTGCTGTAAGTCCAAAGTCTGATCACCCTTTCTTGGTTGAGATATCTGGTCCAAAAAGGACTGAGAATCTACTGGTTGTCATAAAACTCAGCCAGAATCTCAGCCCCACCTGCTTGCAGAACCTCTTCCGCCAGGCTTGCTCCTAGAACCTCTGCTTGTTGTGCTTTGCCATGCGTTTGCTTGCGGACCAAGCGTTCCCCCCTCAAATCGGCCACCATTCCAGTGAGGATCAGGGTCTCACCTTCCATGGTTGCGTGAGCGCCGATGGGCACCTGGCAGCCACCTTCCAAGCGCTTGAGAAAAGCACGCTCCGCACTAACTATGGTCATGGTTTTTCGGTGGGCAAGGCTCGCCACCATCTGGTTGGTGAAAGCATCATCAATTCTGGTCTCAATCCCCAGTGCCCCTTGTCCAACCGCCGGCAGCATCCTCTCCGGCTCAAGGTACTCGGAAACCACATGGCTCAATTCCATCCGTTTGAGCCCTGCAGCGGCCAGTACAATGGCATCGAAACCTTCACTTTCCAACTTACGCAACCGGGTATCCACATTTCCCCTCAAGGTTTCAATGCGCAGATCAGGCCTGAGGTGAAGAAGCTGGGCAGCGCGCCGCAGACTACTCGTACCGATTCGAGCACCATGTGGCAACGCCTCAAGACCTGCCCCGTTTCTACTGATCAGCGCATCCCGCGGATCTTCCCTAGGAGGCATTACCGCCAAGTGCAGCCCCTCGGGGAGCTCGGCCGGCATGTCCTTAACGCTATGAACGGCCAGGGCTGCCCTACCGTCCAGCAGGGCTTCCTCAATCTCTTTGACAAATAGACCCTTGCCGCCCACTTTTGCGAGAGGCACGTCAAGGATCTTGTCGCCCGTGGTCTTGATGACCATCAGCTCTACTGCCAGTTCTTCATGCGCCGCCAGCAGTTGAGATTTTACCCACTCTGCTTGCCACAGGGCTAAAGCACTTCCCCGAGTGCCAATACGCAGCAGTGTCTGCTCGTTCATTGTGATAATTCCCTAATGACAGCTACTGCAATTAGTGGCCGCACAGCCACTGCAGCCGCTGGCGCCACTTCCCATCCTACTGCTGGCTGCGCCTTTGTCTCCACCACTTTTGAAACCGAATACGGAGAGCATGCGCTTGACGTTTTCTGTATTGCAGGTGGGGCAGCCCACTGGGTCTGAAGACCGAAACACCAGGATCTCGAACTGGTCATCACAACTTTCGCAGTAATATTCGTAAATGGGCATCAACCTCTCCTG
>JAUVTM010000285.1 GCA_030601545.1 Syntrophobacterales bacterium | reverse complement strand
AGAAAGATTGTTGCCCGCAAGCCGAAAAAGGTACCAGCAAGAGCAAAAAAAGCAAAGAAATTGACAGCGACGGCCGAGGTTTTAAAAGCCATCAAAGGTCACAAGAAGGGTGTAGACATTCCCAAACTGAAGAAAAAAACGGGATTTGCTGACACCAAGATCAGAGCCATCATCTACAGGGCGAGCAAGGAAGGAAAAATCAAGAGATTAAGTAGGGGAGTTTATACTTTAGCATAGCGATAATTGGAGTACGGTTATTTTATCTATTACCATCGTGCGCCAGACCAGGAACTTGGCCATGAGATCATTCAATAACTGCTTCCAGTTGCCATTTCTCATTTGGCATCTGGCATGTGTTCGATCGAATCGTTAAAGTTGTTAATTAGTTAATTATTTAATTAGGTTATTAGGAAACGGTCAACGGTAATCTGTGAATAACTGAACTCTTTGGCTAATTTTCTAATTCTCAAATAAACTTATTCTGTCCTCTGATCTCTGACTTCCGACCTCCGACCTCTGCACCCGCCTTCTGTCCTCCGTCTTCTGACCCCTGATCCCTGACCCCCGACCCCTGATTTCTTACTCCATGCCCCATGCTCTATGCCCTACCTGTCCTGAGCTTGCCTGCTCTGAGCCTGTCGAAGGGTCGAAGGATGCCTTCCCAAATCCGACAGAATCCCTGATTATTCTATTGTAATTTAAGGGTGTTATGGGTTAGGGTAAAGACGTATCCAACACCTAACCAGTGCATCCGGAAACTCCGGAAGACACTGGCTGGAGTTTCCAATTCATAAATGAGCAATTTGCCGCAAGGTCAAGGGAATCAAGGGATTGCGCGGAGGCGGACTGCACGGACGCCAAACCAGAAATCCCGAAGATTGATTCGCCTGCGGCGGAGCAAAGGGCCATTTAGGGATGGAAACTAACCAGGGGCCGGAGGCAGGATGCGATTGCCAGCAGGCCTTCAGACAAGCAATCTGTTCAAGACATGGCGGCTTGAGGAGCACCTTACTCTCTACCTGCTTGCCATTGCAGTGGGCATACTGGGTGGTTACGGAGCGATTCTGTTCCGGCTGCTTATAAAAGTCTCTCAATTTATCTTCTACCAAGACTCCAAAGATTTTCTCTCCTTTGCCCACAAAATCCCGTTTTATTTGAAAGTCCTTATCCCGGCCCTCGGGGGATTGGTCGTAGGTCTGATTGTCCGCTGGGGTACAGAAAAGGCAAGGGGTCACGGAGTACCGGAACTCATCGAGGCCGTGGTCATCAGGGGGGGAAGGATTTCCTGGCGGACGGCAACGGCACGGGTGTCTGCCGCTGCTGTTACTATCGGTGCAGGAGGTTCAGTGGGTCGAGAGGGGCCGATTATACACATAGGTTCCTTCCTGGGTTCTGCCGTGGCCCAGGTCCTGCGCTTGGGTAGAGATAGGGAACGTATTTTAATGAGCTGCGGCGCCGCAGCGGGAATCAGTGCTACGTTTAACGCACCCATTGCCGGAATGTTGTTTGCTGTGGAGGTGCTTTTGGGAGATTTTTCCCTGGGAACCTTTTCTCCAATAGTTCTGGCCTCTGTCACAGCGGCAGTGATTTCCGGCTTCCACCTGGGAAGTTTTCCAGCCTTTGTTATTCCTTCCTTCCAAATAGGCTCAGTCTGGGAATATGGCCTGTATCCTCTGCTGGGTATTCTCTGTGGTCTCGTAGCCGTGGGATTTACTACCACTCTCTACTTGTGCGAGGATCGCTTCAATAATCTGCGCGTGCCTGCATGGGTGAAACCGGCCCTGGGTGGAATGTTGTTGGGTTCCATGCTGCTGGTGGTACCACAGGTCTTTGGTGTGGGCTACGGTGCTGTGAATCTCGCCCTCTTGAACAAAATGTCTCTTACCCTGATGGGAGCCCTGATCTTCGCTAAAATAGTAGCGACCTCCATAAGCCTGGGATCTGGATCAACCGGAGGCATACTGGCACCATCTATTTTTATCGGTGCCATGACCGGCGGTACTTTTGGGCTGTTGGTAGCTCAAGTGCTGCCCCTGGCCCAGCCTTTCAGTGCGAGCAGTTATGCTCTGGTGGGTATGGGTGCACTGGTTGCAGGCAGTATCCATGCTCCGGTTACGGCGATCTTGCTTATATTTGAACTCTCCGGCAAGTACCAGATTATTTTTCCGCTCCTTATGGCATGTTTTCTCAGCATGATTACCGGTTCATTGTTGAAACGGCGCTCCATTTACAGTCTCAAGCTTTTGCGCCGGGGTATAGACATTGCCCAAGGACGAGAGCAGACAATCCTCAGGAACATTGCGGTGAAGGATGTCATGGTTCGAGATATCAGAAGCGTGTTGGAGTCTACCCCAATGGTAAGGGTGCTCGACCTTTTCAGGACATTTAATTTATCTTGCCTCACAGTGGTGAACGCCCACGGTGAGCTCGTGGGGGTGATCTCCTTCCATGATATCGCAGGTGCCGCTTCAGAAGAGGAGATGGCATACTTGCTGATAGCCAGAGATATGGCTGACACCCAGGTTGACACGGTAGTTCCAGGGGACACACTCGCTAAGGCCCTGGCGAAAATGGGGGCTGAGAAGGTGGGGCAATTGCCGGTTGTTGCCGAGGATGGATCAGGAAAACTCCTCGGGCTGATCCTTGAAAAAGACGTGATCGCTACCTACGAGCGTGAGCTTCG
>JAUVTM010000007.1 GCA_030601545.1 Syntrophobacterales bacterium | reverse complement strand
GGGGAACCGGGTCTCATATACAGTGCGATTGATCTGAAAGTTATTCTTTCTTCTCCTCTTCAGCCTCAGCCGGAGGTTCTTCTTCTGCTTTTTCGGGAGCTTCGGCTTCAGCCTTCTCTTCAGCAGGGGCTTCCGCAGTCTCTTCCTCAGCCGCAACCTCTTCGGCGGCCGCTTCCTCTGCAGCGGGCTTTTCAGCTGGAGGTTCTTCTTCAGCCGGAGTCGGCTCAACTGCCGGGGCGGCCACAGGTGCAGCCGCGGCTACTTCTACCCCAAAGGGCCGGTCGATGTAAGCAGCATAGCCCATGGCTACTGTACGATAGAACAGATGGGCCAGTTTGCTGTACGGCAGGTAAGCAATAATGTAGAATACTGAAACCAGATGCAGGAAGTAAATACCGTATGCAACAGTGCCCAAATTGCCCACCCGGCCAAGCCAGGTCAAAAACCCTGTTGAAACCGTGGCCAAGACCGCGATTATGAGAGACCAATCAAGATAGCTAATGGTACTCTCGGCATCTTTGGGCTTAAGCTGGTTGGTGATTACCAGGATAATACCCACCAGCAACCCAATTCCCACAAGCAGGGCGAACAACTTTATTGGGTTGGCAAATGAGTATGGTGGGGCGAGGAAATTTGTATCGAGGCCGAGAAGGGGCCCGCCGTAGATCCCGACAAAACCTACGTTGGTGACAATGAAAAGGCCGACAAAGCCAATGAATAGCAAGATGTGGGACCAGTAGCGATCACGGTTGGTGATGCAAAACTTGAATTTATCGTGCAACAGAATGGTGGGAATTACCGAGATCAGGCTCTTGACGTAGTCTCCCATTACCAGCGGTTTGTCTTCCGCGTAGCCTTCCTTTACCGCATTGGCGTGTATACCTTGTAGAAAGTTCCAGATGCCAAAACCTATGGATCCAATGGCCAGGAACGTAACCGCGATAAAGATAGCATCCACCAGAAGGAGTGGAAACAAGTCACGATATTCCACCGGCCCCGAGGGGATATGCCCTCCTGCTATTTTTATCCCAAGCAAGAGGACGAGCACCGGAATGGCAAGCATTATGGGTAAGTATTTTGCCTCTCCAACGATTTTTCCCATGAAGTTGGGAAAGGCAAAATGCCTGAAGCTCAGGGCACGGATCGCTCGCAGGGTATCTCCAGGCCTCGCACCTCTGGGACAATGAGTCGAACAGTCATTGCAGTAGTGGCAAAGCCACACATCGACATTGTTCACCAACCTGTCCTTCAGGCCCCACTGCGAGTAGATCATTTCCTTACGGGGATAAGGTTTCTGCTCAGGAGCAAGCTCGCAGACCACAGAGCAGGTGGCACACTGAAAGCACTTTTTCAGAGTGTCTCCCCCTGCCGCCTTGAGTTCCCGAACGAAGTCCAGATCGGGCTCCACCAAAGTCGCAGCTTTGCTCTCTACTTGCACTGCGGATTCATCTGCCATGGTAATTACCTCCTAGTGCTTCGATGCGCAAGTTAGGCGATTTATCTTCTAGTAAGCAAAGGCTAATTTCGCTTACTCAGCACTAGTCCTGAGAGAATAAGTTCTGTATAGAACTCATGAGTCGAAGGACTAGAAACCCTTATAGGGATTGGGACCAACTTCATCCAGCTTTTCTGAAAACTCATTTATCATTCTGGGTAAGTCGGGATACTCACTGATCTGCAACTGAATCAGCTGCACCCGGTCGGACTCGAGGGCCAAGCGGTCCAGGGTTTCCGCAACCTTGGACAACCGAATCTCTGCCAGCTCGCTCCCCGTCATAAAGTGACACTGGTAGTCATCACCATGGCGGCAACCCAGCAACAGGATACCATCGATGCCCTTGGCCAGGGTATCGGCGACCCAGATCAGGTTCAAGCCGCCCAGGCAGCGCATGGGAATGACCCGGGCCCAGGGACTGATCTGCTGCCGGGTGATCCCCACCATATCCAGCGCCGGATAGGCGTCATTTTCGCAGGCCAGGATGAGAAATCTCGGCTTCTCGTCCCACTCATCCGGGACATTGATGCTCTTGATAATGTTACCGATCATCTTAACCGAGTAATTCTTGAAGGAGATGATCCGTTCCGGGCAGGCGCCCATGCAGACCCCACACCTGCGACAGCGGGTGGGGCTGGGAAGCGGGTTGCCCTTTTCATCTTCATTGATGGCCCCGAAGGGGCATTCCACCGTGCAGCGCTTGCACTGGGTGCACCGGTCCATGAAGAAATCAGGATAGCTCAAGTCACCAGAACGTGGATGCACCGCCATACCCTGGGAGGTGAGCTCCACACACTGGATTGCCTTGAGTGCGGCTCCGCCGGCGTCATCGATGGTACTGGGCCCGTCTAGGGGAGCCCGGACGCTACCTGCATAATAAATACCGGTGCGCCGGGACTCGTAGGGAAAGCAGATGAAGTGCGAGTCCGGAAAGCCGCTGTGTAAAGGTGGCGCTTCCGGCCCCTGTCGGTAGTCCAGGTTGAGCATGTCTGACTTAATGATAGTGTCGGCAGGCACGTCCTCTAATTCGGCAGCGCCCTCCTCATCAGCTTCCAGGGCCAGTTCGACCTCCTCACCAATGGCCGCATTTGTCACCATGCCGGTTGCCAGAACCACCATGTCCACCTTCAGCTGAATCTTTTCGCCCAGCAGGGTATCATCCACCTCCAGCACCACATTCTTGTTCTCATCCTCACTGACACCGCTCACCTCACCTTTGGTGAGAAACATGCCTTCATCCTCTTGCATGCTCTTATAGAAATACTCATAGTGCCCAGGGGTACGCATGTCCTTATAGATCACATAGACCTTGGCATCTTTGTCCTGAAGCCGCAAGTATTTTGCCTGCTTGAGAGATTCAATACAACAAGTCGAAGAGCAGTAAGACAGGTGCTCTGGATCCCTGGAGCCGGCGCAAAGAATAAAGGCCGCTGATTTTACTGGCCGGCCGTCGGAGGGTCTGGTAATGGTACCCTTGCAGGCAAGCTCTTCCATGGTGGCATTGGTGATGACGTTTTCGCTCTGGCCAAATCCCAGATGGGTTAAGTTGCTGGCGTCGTAGGGTACAGCTCCGGTCGCCACAACAACGGCACCTACCTTTTCGGTGACCACATTGCCGTTTTGCTTGATGTGTGCTGTATAGAGACAGGGGGCACCTTCAATCTTCTCCATGGTGGCCCCGGTGTACACTGTTACCTTGTCCTCTTCTTCCACCGCTTTGATGCGATCAGCGATATCCACATCCTCCAGGTCGGTGTAAGGATGCTTCAGGGGAGCCTGCTTGTGGAGTTTATTCATCCAGCCACCCAGCTGAGCTGCTTTCTCCACCAGCAGCACCTCGTAGCCGGCCTTTGCCGCTTCAGTAGAGGCAGTAATACCTGCCAAGCCACCCCCCACCACCAGCAGCCGTTTGGACATTTCCTCTTCTGGCTGGAAGGGCTCCAGGGGCTCCATGTTCCCGACCTTGGTAATCCCCATCCGAAGGTAATCCTCGGCCATCATCTGGGTATCTTCTTCCCCTTTAGGCTGGCACCAGACCACCTGCTCCCTGAGGTTTACCCGATCCAGTACCACACTCGGCCCGAAGTCAAACACATCCTGCATGACCCGGGGGGAGCAGGCCGCGACCACCACTGCGTTCACCGCCTCATCACCGTTCAAATCTCCCTTGATGGCCTGCACCCCTGCCTCGCTGCAAAGAAAATCGTGGTCCTTGCAAACCGCCACGCTAAATTCGTCATTGGCAACCGCGGCCAGGGCTTCCATATCCAGGGAATCCCCGATGCCGCAGCCCTTGCATATATAAACCCCTACTTTCTGCTCCATTGGATTACCTCCTCACCGTGGATTGAATGGCCTTGAGCGCTGCAGCGGTTGCATCCCGGTTGGCAGTCGCCACATCCAGCGGCCTTCTGGCGCATCCGGCAGCATAGATTCCCGGCTTCTCACTTACGACAAAGCCACTTTCGTCATAGCTTACATCAGTCGGCACCCTGGCCGTGGCTGTACTGGGCTCCATACCGGTAGCCAGCACCACCAGATCCACTTTGGCCTGGATTTTACTGCCGCTGTAAATGTCCTCAGCCTCGACGACGATCTGGCCGCTGGCCGGATCTGCCTCTACCTTGGCAACCTTGCCCTTGATGAGGGTGACATTTTCGTCAGCTGCAACTTTGGTGTAGAACTCCTCATATTTGCCCAAGGCCCGGATATCAATGTAGAAGATGGTAACCTTGGCATCGGGGAGCTGCTCCCTGATGTAAGTGGTCTGCTTCAGCGATGCCAAGCAGCAAATGTGAGAGCAAATGGCCATGTAGTTCTCGTCCCGGGAGCCGGCGCATTGTACAAAAACGACGCTCTCCACCGGTTTGCCATCTGCGGGTCGGACAATCTTCCCGCCGGTAGGACCATCAAATGCCGCCAACCGCTCCATCATCACGTTGGTGATCACATTGGGAACCGTGCCGAAGCCCAGATTCTCTATCTTGCTGGCATCGTAGGGATTCCAACCGGTGGCCCACACAATAGACGCAACCTTCAGGGTTACGGTTTCAGGCTGCATCTCCAAATCCACCGCGTCATACTGGCAGGCTTCCTTGGCCTTGGTTGCCTCTTCAGTACCGATAATTTCCGGGGCAATCACATAGCGCATGGGATAAGCCATGTCGTGAGGAAGATAGACGGCCTTCATCTTGTCCATGTTGTAGTTGTACTCGTTGGGAATTTCAGTTGTGACCCCTGCGGCGCAATCTCCGCAAGCGGTACAGTTTTCGTTCACATAGCGCGGATTGAGCTTGATGGTCACATCGAAGTTTCCTTCCTCTCCGGATATACTCTCCACCTCAGCCATGGTGAAAAATTTGATCCGGGGATTCTGTCTTATGCGACGAAAGTTGATTTCCAGACCGCAGCTGGGCGGGCAGAGCTTGGGAAAGTATTGGTTCAATTGCGCCACCCGACCGCCAAGATACGGCCGCTTTTCAACAATAAAAACATCGCGGCCAGTCTCGGCCGCCTCCACCGCCGTGGTCAGGCCGCTAATGCCGCCGCCCACCACTAAAATACTTTGCGTCAAAGCCTTTTCATCAGCCATCGCATTCCTCCAAGGTATTTGGTTTTACTTTAGGGCAAGATTGTACGTAGGAAGAGTTACGACTAAACCCTAAGGAGGTTGCCCGACGCGCATGAGCTTGTCGCCGCCGCAACTTCCCAGTTCTGTATCTATAGCCGTTTTGCCGGGCAATCACCATAGGGTTTAGATTTTGGAGTCAACTCTGGGAGGGCTAAACATCATCCCTCAAGTATCTTGGGCAACGGAAGTCTCAGTGTTGCCCAAGGAAAGGAAAGTTGGAAAAGTGCTCCAGACGCCGGTCCGGCGCCTGGAGCAGGATCAATCAGGTTTCACTTATAGGCCCAACCAATTCTGCACGGGCTCCTTGCGGATGGACCACTCTCTGGTGGCGGGATCCCATTTGGAGATGGTGAAAACCTTCCAGTTCTCCTCGTCAAGGACCTCTTTGAAGTCAGAGCGGTAGTAGTAACCCGGGTAACGGGTCTCCTCCCTGAACATGAGGTGCCGCACGTGAACCTCGGAGGTCCACAGACGATGGAAGTTCTCCCAGGCCCGCATCAACTCGTGGAGATCTGAGGCAGCCAGAAACTTGGAGTCCTCATAGAGCATCCTGAGCTCCTCCAGGGCCCGATCCAGCATGGGCTTGTTGGTGGTGTACCACATTGAGGTGCCACCGGCGTACTCGTCCATGATCTTGTTCAGGCGGAACAAGAACATCTTGGGCCTGATGTAGTTGGGGGTAATGTCGTCTGTGACCGTGTAGCCTTTGCCCTCTTCGTAGGTCTTCAGGGGCAGGAGAATCTCCGCTTTGATCTCCTCGAACTTTCCGGCATCAAGGTTCACATCCCCGGGGTTTTCCACCAGGAACTTGATCGCGGCCTTACCGGCGATCCGGCCCTCGGCGTGGGAGCCGGAAGAGAACTTGTGAGCCGAGCAGCCCACCCCGTCCCCGGCGGTGAACAGACCATTGACCGTGGTCATCCGGTTGTAGCCCCAGTTCCACTCAGGCGGTGCCAGATCCGCCGGACCGCTGACCCAGGCTCCGGCGTGGGAGGCGTGGGAGCCGATGAAGTAGGGCTCGGCCGCCATCATCTCGGACTTCTTCGATTCGGGGAAGATATTCTGGCCGGCCCAGACCAGCGCCTGGGAGATGGTCATATCCAGGAAGTCTTCCCAGGCCTCGGACTCCAGCTCTTTCATCTTCTTCTTGTAGGCCTTGGGGTCATCCTTGTACTTTTCGGCCAGGGCGGCGATGGCCCGGTCAGTCCTTATGAATATTGGGCCATTGCCCGCCATGACCTCCAGCATCATCTGGTGGTTACGCAACGGCGTGGGCACCGGCTTGGCTGCGTCATATGGTGCCCAGGGCTTGAGCACGTCCAGATTGTGGATGTACTCCTCATCGAAAGCGTTGGTGGCCGAGGCCTTGAAGAACAGGAACCAGGCGCCCACCGGTCCGTAGCCGTCCTTGAACCGGGTGGGGATGAAACGGCTTTCCATCTGGGCCAGCTCAGCGCCAACCTGGGCCATCATGGCGTAGTTGGAGCCGGCGTTCCAGGGTGGATACCAGGTGCGTCCCAGACCCTCGCCCACGGAGCGCGGCCGGAAAATGTGCACGGCGCCACCGCATAAGCAGCAGACGGCCTTGGCCTTGATGAAATAGACCTTGTTCTCGCGGACGCTGAAGCCCGCAGCTCCGGCGATCCGGCTGGGGTCATTGGCGTCGGTGAGCAGCTTGACGATGAAGATACGCTCGAGGATGTTGTCCACACCCAGGGCGCTCTTGGTGGCCTCAGCCACGATTACCTTGTAGGACTCGCCGTTGATCATGACCTGCCAGCGGCCGGCGCGCTGATAGTTACCCTCGGCATCCTTCCAGATGGGGAGTCCCCATTTCTCGAACAGGTGCACCGAGGAGTCAACGTGGCGGGCAATATCGTAGACCAGGTCCTCACGGGTGGTCCCCATCTGGTCATTCTGGACATAGCTGACAAAGTCCTCGGGGGTGTTCTCACCGCGGCCCGCACCGATGTAAGTGTTGATGGCGGAAAGCCCCATGGCCACCGCGCCGCTGCGGTCCACCGCAGCCTTGTCCACCATAAGCACGCTCAGGTTGTTCTTCTTGGCCCAGTAAGACGCCTCCCAGGCCGCACCGCAGGCGGCCATGCCGCCACCGACGATCAGAAGATCAGTACTCAGTTCGACGGTTTCAAAAGCCTCCATAATTTTCACCTCCTCAAATTACTTAGTGGGCAGCACATCGAAGCCCCCCGATTGCGGCTCAGTCCACAGGTTCTGGTCGTTGAGATCACCAGGGCCCTCAGGATAGCCTCCATCGGGCACAGCAGTACCTTCGTCCGTGGTGCGGATAGGGAACTTGAAGCGCTTGATAGTGCCGTCTCTGAATTTCACCGTCCACATGATGTCCTCGGAACCGCGCAGGGGCACCACGCTGGCGCCCATGGGCACGAAGTCGGCGTAGCCGCGGACGTCAACGGCCTGCGTGGGACAGATCTTCACGCAGTTATAGCACTCCCAGCAAAACTCGGGCTCCTGGTTGTAAGCCTTCATGGCCTCCACGTCCAGGACCATCAAGTCGTTGGGGCAGATGTACATGCAGGCGGTCCTGTCCTGCCCCTTGCATCCGTCACATTTTTCATCAATGACGTAACTTGGCATTGAATTCCCTCCTATGTTTATTGACCTAAAAATCGTACGTAATCACTTACTACAGCTCCGAAATTTCCAACTCCAGAGCCAGAACGAATACCCGCCGATCACCTCCTTCCAATGGGTGCTATTTAGCTGTCAAGTGGTCATAGAAAGCAACTACTTCTATGCCTTGGTTAAATGGGCCGGAGGTAGACTCCTCTCCGGCCTTTTGTCGTTTGGTCGTTGCCAACCAATCTTCTAGCGACTATTTGTCGGTCTTCTCCTCGGCATCTCCGGTGGCGTGGCCATGCAGTTTGATTTCCACCTTCTCCTCGAGACCAGCATAATAATCCTGGAGAATCTTCACAACTTCGGGCCTGGAGAATTCCTTGGGCAGTTCGCCGCCCTCGGACAGGGTCTTGCGAACCATGGTACCGCTCAAAAGCAACCGGTCTTCCTTGCCGTGGGGGCAGGTCTTCATGGAACACATGCCACCGCACTTGTAGCAGTGGAAGGTCCAGTCAATAGGAAGCGGCTTCAGTTCCAACGCCCCCTCCGGGATCTCATGAAAGATCTGTTGGGCATCAAAGGGGCCATAGTAATCACCCACACCAGCGTGGTCACGGCCGACGATCAGGTGGCTACAGCCGTAGTTTTGGCGGAAGCAAGCATGGAGCAAAGCTTCACGGGGACCAGCGTAGCGCATCTCCATGGGGTAGCCGCCCTGGATAACCGCCTCCGTGACAAAGTAGTTGTCCACCAGGGCCTGAATCGCGTCCACCCGCACGTCAGCGGGAATGTCGCCTTCTTTCAGTTTGCCCAGGAGCTGATGGATGTAAAGGCCGTCGCTCACCTCCATGGCGATCTTGGCCAGGTACTCGTGGGAGCGGTGCATGGGGTTGCGAAGCTGCAGCGCCGCCACCGTACGCCAACCCTTCTCCTCAAATATTGCCCGGGCCTGGGCCGGTGTCTGGTAGAGTCCGCCGAACTCTTTGGGGTAGAAGCTCTCGCTCAGCACCTTGATGGGGCCGGCCAGGTTAATCTCCTCCTGGGCCATGACCTTCTGCACCCCGGGATGGCCCTCAACATCATCGGTCCAGAAGACCGCCTTGCACTCGGCGACCTTGTCGATGGTGTATTTTTCCGTCACCTTCATGGTGGCGAGGATCTCGTCATTTTCCACATCCACGAGAGCGACCTCTTCATTGACGTCAATGCTGTCCGCCAACTCTTTGGTCGCCGACGTGGTGATGGGAATGGGCCAGAAAGTTCCATCCGCCGTCAGGTACTTGTCACAGACTCCCTTCCAGTCGTCAGAGCCCATGAACCCTGCCAACGGGGTGAAAGCGCCTATGCCCAGCATGAGCACGTCAGAAGCTTCCCGTGATGTCATCGGGACTTTCTTTAAGGTCTTCGCCTTTTCAATTTCTGCTTTGAGCTCATCGCCCTCTAGCAGCAACGGTTTCAGTTTTCTCTCTTTACCGTGTGGGGGTACTAACTTCGACATTTCCTGTTCTCCCTTCTTCAATGAGTATTCATTTCCAAAAAACTTTATGAGTTTGGGCAAGCCCTACTACCAGGGCGCCTTCTCAACAATTCATTCACCCCTACCAAAAGCACAAAATTATCCTGTCCCGCCCGTTGTTTGTGAAAATTTGCTCTAACTTCAATCGGCAATGACGCCTCGATCCCTACGGTGTCGCGCCTCGGAAATTTTTCCCTTTCAGGTGGCGGGGCAAAATCCGCTTACACGACTGCCGGGCTACCGCGTCTGTTCATTATCCCGGTATCTGAAACGGTTCGTTTTCGTTTCGCTAAACCAGAAAGTCTCATTTACAGCAGGCTCAAGGGGGAGGCGTCTTTTACCAACCCCTCCATGTTCGGGCCCAGTAAATGCCTGAGCACCACCCCGTTGCGAGGGGGAGAGAAAATACATTGGCTGGGGTGATTTTGTACTATCTTTAACAATGTTTGGGGCAATATACCTTGTAATAAACAAATCTGCAAGCATTTTTTTTCACAAATTTATGTGACATTCAGGCTTTTTTGGAAGGGTCACAAAAGTGGTTGACTTTATAGCAAAAAATCGATAACTGCAGGGAGATTTGAGATTGCAGATTGCAGATTGTAGATTTATGATTGTAGATTTATGATTGTAGATTTATGATTTGTTTATTCAGAATTGGGTGATTTGGCTGCAGTCTAAAACTGACCAGGGCCACCAGGCCACAGCTCGCAACCCGCGTCAATCTACAATCTGCAATCTTAAATCTAAAATTGGATAAGAACCTTGCCGAACGAAAATCGCTTTCCTTTGTATGGTTGGATTGGACTCTGCGTACTGGTAATTGCCCAGGGTCTCCTGTTTGTCGGCATAGAGGTGGTGCAGTACTGGTTCTTTCCTCTTGCCTGGTGGCCGTATATTCTGATTGTTGACGGACTCGTCTACCGGCGCAAAGGCAGTTCACTGCTAAAGCGACATCCGCGCGAATTTTTCCTCCTCTTACCCTGGTCTGTCTTTTTCTGGCTCATCTTCGAACTCTTCAACATTGTCCTGAACAACTGGCATTACGTCATGGTGCCTGAAAATATTCTCCAACGCTGGGCTGGATATGCGGTGTGCTACGCCACAGTTCTTCCGGGGCTCTTTGAGACCATGGAGCTTTTGGATGCTTATGGTCTTTTTAAAAAATCGCGGCTGCGGCCTCTCTCAGACTCAACTCGTTGGTATGTTCCCTTCGCAATCACTGGGCTCGTCTTCCTGCTTTTACCCCTTGTCTGGCCTCAGTACTTTTTTCCGCTGGTCTGGGGTATTTTTGTATTTCTCCTCGAACCTCTGAATCATCGCTTGGGATTGCGCTCTCTGATGCGGGAGTGGCAGCAGGGGACTCTCCGTACCTTTTATCTCTTGGTGACAGCGGGCGCCATTTGCGGCCTTTTGTGGGAGTTTTGGAACTACTGGTCCCTAACCAAGTGGGTCTACACCGTGCCTCACGTCGGCTGGCTGAAGGTTTTTGAAATGCCTATACTCGGTTTCTTTGGCTTCCCTCCATTTGCGGTTGCATGTTACGTTATGATGAGTACCGTCTCTCTTCTTCGTCAGGGACGGAGCTGGCAAGATCCATCCAAGCCTGTCACCCGGTCACGACCGGGTCTGGCCATACTAGTGGGTCTCGCCCTGGTCACCTTTTGCCTGTTTGCTTTCCACCAGATCGACGTTCACACCGTCGCGACCTGGCGACCCTGAGGGTATTCTGCGATGGGGAGAGCCGATATCAGCTGTTAGTCTTTCTTTACTAGTCTATACTAGGACACGGAGAGACGGAGAGACGGCGACACGGCGAAGATACAATAGTATTAGGTACTTATTTCTTCACCGCGTCGCCGCGTCATCGCGTCGCCGCGTCATTCCCACTTGCTTCCTAATAGTTACACCGTGACGATCTGGGTTGCATCGGGAGAGGCTAACGTTGCTTGACCTGCCTCACCCCACGGGTTAATAGTTAGGCTTGAATAAACGGGGGAACATACCGCGTGGAGCCTACAACCTTTTATCTTAGGAGCTTGGGTTGCCCGAAAAACCGGGTTGACAGCGAGGTCATTCTGGGCGCTCTCATGAATGGCGGCCACAAGCCGGTAGAGGATCCTCTGGAGGCCCGGCTTATCGTGGTAAACACCTGCAGTTTTATCGAGAGTGCCACTCAGGAATCCATTGATACCATTTTGGAACTGGCCCAAGCCAAGCAGCGAGGACAGTGTAAGTTCTTTGTGGTGGCAGGCTGCTTGCCCCAGCGTTATGGCCGCACATTGGCTAACTCCATGCCCGAGGTGGACCTCTTTGTTGGAACCAGTTCGTTTGCTCGTTTGCCTTCTTTCCTCGCCAACCTTCAAAAGGGGGACCGAGAAAGATTCAGTATAGAGTCCCCCAGATTTTTGATGACTTCGGAAACTCAACGAGTTCTTTCGACTCCGTTTTACAGTGGTTACCTCAAAATTGCGGAAGGTTGCAGTAACCGCTGTACCTTTTGTACCATCCCGGCCATCCGAGGTCCCTACCGCAGTCGGCCCCTGTACGACCTGCTTCAAGAGGCCGAATGGCTTGCTTCGCAGGGGGTAATAGAGCTCAATCTAGTGGCGCAGGATACCACTGGCTATGGCATAGATTTAGGTACTGAGCCCCGTCTTTCCGACCTCTTGGAAGATCTGGCAAACATCGGCAAGTTCTCGTGGGTTCGGATTCTGTATGGCTATCCCCAGAGGATAAACCGCAGACTCCTGGAAATAATGGCGTCGTATGACTGCATTTGCAACTATCTCGACATTCCTCTTCAGCACGTATCCGCACGATTGCTCAAGTCCATGGGTCGATCCGGCTCTTCCGAGGAATTCCATGAGATCATCGCTTTCATTCGCGATTATCTGCCGGAGGTAACTCTTAGGACCACACTTATAGTGGGATTTCCAGGAGAAACGGAAGCGGACTTCCAAGAACTGTATGAGTTTGTGGAGAAGGCGGGTTTCCAGCGGCTGGGAATATTCGCTTATTCACCCGAAAAAGGGACGAAAGCTGCGCGGCTGAAGAATGCTGTGGAGGACTCAGTCAAACAGGAACGGCTTCGGGCACTTGTTGATCTCCAGGAAAAAGTCAGCCTGGATTACCACCAGGAACTCGTTGACACTGTCCAGCCGGTCCTCATTGAGGGAGTCAGTGGTGAGACGGACCTCCTGCTGGAAGGTCGCCTCGCCTCCCAAGCTCCTGAAGTAGACGGTTGCGTGTTTATCAATAAAGGCTTCGGTCAGGTGGGTGAGATTATGGACGTACGAATTACGGAAGCTCACCCTTACGATCTAGTCGGTGAGGTTGTTGGAAACTCCAACGATTTCCCAGGTGGAATGTCCAAGTGGGGACTATAGTTGGCACCGAATTGTTTTGACAATACGCTCAATTTGGGCTATGAAGAAGCGTTTTAGCGTTTTTCCAGCCCCTAACTTTAACTCAGGAACGTCACCCTTGTCCCTCAAGAGCACCGCAAAAGACTTGACGCCCCCCCAGTATTCCTTCTTCGGTCAGCTGGATGGTGACCTACAGCACATCGAGGAGGAAATCAAGAAAAATTTGCACTCCAGTGTTCCGCTCATCGCTCTGGTGACGCGCTACATCATGCGCAGTGGTGGAAAACGTCTGCGCCCTTTGTTGATGGTGCTCGCCGCCCGATTATTAGATTACCAAGGCACCTACCAACATGCCCTCTCCGTCGTCTTCGAGTACCTGCATGCCGCCACTCTTCTCCATGATGATGTTGTGGATAATGCCGAGCTGCGGCGCGGCAGGCCATCGGCCAACACCCTCTGGGGCAATGCCGCCGTAGTCCTTGTGGGTGATTTTCTGTTGGCCACCTCCTTTCTCCTTACCGTGCTGAGTGGCAACTTGAAAATCCTCCGGGTCCTCTCAGAAACTACCACCTCCATGGCCGAAGGTGAGGTTCTACAGCTCATCAATAGTGATAATCTAGAGATCTCTAAACAGGACTACATAGAGGTTATAACACGCAAGACTGCGATTCTCATTGCGGCAGCCTGTCAGACCGGTGCCATCCTTGGTGAGGCTGACGAAGAGCAAGAAGAGGCCATGCGTCGCTTCGGCCTCAACCTAGGAATCGCTTTCCAGCTCAGAGATGACTTCCTGGACTATGCCGGCAGCGAGGAGGAGTTTGGCAAGCCGGTGGGGAAGGATCTTCAGGAAGGCAAGATCACCCTACCCCTCATTCACGCCTTGCAGTCGAGCGACACAAACCATCGTCGCCGTCTGGTGGATCTTGTTACCTCAGATAGCATCCAAGAACATACTCTTGACGAGGTTAAAAAGATCATTCAAGAGTATCAGGGGCTTGACTACGCCGACCAACTTGCAAACCGTTATATTGCCGAGGCCAAGTCGGCTTTGGCAATCTTTCCTCCTTCCCCCACGCGAGAATCTCTGTTTGAGATCGCAGATTATACGATCACGCGCCGCACCTAGGCAACCGACCTACTCCTTCTTATGCCCCCGCCCTATATCATGTTAGTTTTGACCATTGTGGGAGTATTTCTGACGCGGAGACGCGATGACGCGGAGACGCGGAGAGAAAAAGCTTTCATAATTCGCCGCGGCTCCGTTTCTCCGTCTCGCCCTCTCAGGGCTTTGCGCCCTGTACCTTATGCCTGTAGTGCCGTCTACTGTTCACCGCTCACCGTTTACTGCTTACCAAACAAATGGTATGCGGTTTGCAAGGGAATCCTGTTGTTTTGACATATGTGGAAAAAGTCTATAGGCTGCCGCCAATTTGACCAAGCAAACGTAGAGGGAATCAATGTTGCCCAAAAAATATAAAAAGCCGGCTCTCATATTGGGTGGGCTGGTTCTACTAGTTTTGATACTTGCTTTGTTCGTTCGACTCTACTTTACCGGCGAACTCATCGCCGCCTGGATCAGGCCTCCTTTGGAACATTATCTGCACCGCAACGTGACTTTGGCAGAGGCTAAGGTTGGTTTTCGCGGTTTTAGCGTAAAGGGTTTGGAGATACGAAAGGAAGGTGCCAGTACTCCATTGCTCAAGGGCGAAAAGCTTGAGCTTCGATGGAAATTCAAAGAACTCCTAAAAGGTAGGATCGTCATCCACACCCTCGTATTTACCAGACCGGAGATCACCATTGTCCGGCAGAAAGACGGATCGCTCAACATTGCCGATCTCCTACCGGAGATAACCAAGGCGGAAAAGACTGCACCTGCCAGGAAGAAGCATAACAGAGGGCCCGCCGGTGTCCCCCTTTTCATTACCTTGCTTTCTATGCAAGATGGGCAACTGAGTTTCGTGGATCTTTCTCAGCAGCCCCAAACAACGTTAAAAGTAAGCAACATCAGATCGCGCCTCACGGACTTTTCAACCAGTGCCCCCATTCCTTTCGAGATAGAGGGGCAAGTCCAGGGAGCAGAAGAAAGATCTCTAGCCATCAATGGAACGTATGACCTGGCCAAGAATACTCTGAAAGGAAACGTAAATCTCCAAGGGATCGACCTTGCCACCCTGAGTCCTCTTATTGCCAGTAAGCCCTTTGACCTTATCCACCAGGGCAAATTGACTATGGAAGCATCCATGGCAGTAGAGGATTTCGACCACTTCGTGACCAAAGGCAGCCTGACCCTTAGCGGGCTCAAAATAAGAAAAGACAAAAAACTTACAGAGACCCTCCAAATTGAAGCCGGTTTTCGACTGGATGCAGTTCGCTCCCAGCAGACCCTTGAAATAGGCAATCTTGATCTCGAGCTTAATGGTCAGAAAGCCAAGATCCAGGGCATTCTTACTCAGTGGCAGCAAAGGCCTCACCTCGACTTCACTCTGAGTTCGCATCAAATTAAACTGGATGAACTCTTGGCACTATTACCCGCGACACCACCTCCGACCGAAACATCCAAGGCGGACCCCGGGCAACCACCAGCACAGGACAAGCCTTTAGCTGAAAGTGTGGTGCCAGAATCCGGCTCTGAGTCAGCATCGCCCCCGGTTCTAACCGAACCGACGAAGAAATCTGAGGGAACACCGGAAAAGTCTGCGGTGAAAACCGAATCCGCCCCCGGTACTGATCAAAGTAAAGAAGTCCTGGTGGAGCCAGTTGCGCCGAGTCCCGCAGCCGCAGCCAATCTACCGTCTACAGTTAGCCAGTCAGGACCAAAGCCCATTCCACTGGATGCCCAGGGAGAGATTCATCTGGATTGGTTCTTATACAATAAACTGGTTGTAAGTGATGTGGACTGCCAGCTTATCCTCCAAAACGGCAAGCTTCGAGTGGAACCGCTGTCAGCATCACTTTATGGTGGTGTACTAAGGGGAAGTGTGAAAGGTGATGTAGAGTCGCCGGGCCCGCCCTTTCAATCCGTCGTTTACGCTGAGAATATACTCCTGGACGAAATCATAGCTGTTTTTTGGCCACAAACGAAGGGGAACTGGTCAGGCAATGTGAACCTGATTTCGCGAGCAGAGGGGATTGGCACTGATCTGTCCGCACTTCAGTCCCGTATTATCTTGAACATCAATGAGGCAGACTTCTCTGGACATCCTCTCTTTGTCAAGCTTGCAGAGTTGTTCCAAGCGGAAGATCTTCAACAGCTACACTTCTCCCAGGTCACTGCAAGGGTGCTTACCAGCCAGGGAATTGCCACCCTCAAAAGGTTGCATCTGGTGGGACCTATAGTCCAAGCAGAAGGTACTGGCACCGTGGGCCTACTGGACAAAAAGCTTGACTTGCGTCTGTCCCTCCAGATCCGAGCTCAGTATGTTGGCAAAATCCCGCCGCTTCGGGATATAGCAACCAAGATTGCCGATAAGCATGGCTTCGTTCAGCTCCCTCTCACTGTGACCGGCACCATTGATGAACCAGTATATGGGCTGGATCAGCGCTGGTTGAATAAAACTGTCAAGAGGTTGGGCGTGAAGCAGGGGAAAAAGCTTGAGAACAAGCAGCCTGCCAAGCAACCTGCCACACCGCCTGCCAAGCCGCCTCTAAACCAACAAAAGCAGAAGCAGCTAAAGGAAGGATTAGAAAAACTTGTCCAGTGAAATGCCACAAAAAAACCCCGACAAACCATCGCGCTGCTTGACTCACTGCCACCTAGTGTCCCTTCCAGTTGTTCTGGGAGCTCAACTGGCCTCACTCAAGATGCGTGAGCGGATTCATAGGTTGGTCTTCTCGAAGCCAAGTCCCCTCGCGCGGCTTATCGGGGTCATTTTTATCCTACCATAGTCACCTTCTCTCTCATAGTTTTTTTTCTCCCAGTACCTGCAAGTTTTGCCAACTTTTTTTCGCAATCTGGTACCTCCGTTGTCTGTTGCTGCATTTAATAACGAGGTTGCCATCGGGCATGCACTTGTTACTCTGCATAGGTAGCGTCTGTGATCGGCTATGCAAACTGCTACGGACCACGGACTACTGACCTGACCTTGTGAAATTCCCTGGATTTTCGGAAGAAAAAGTGGTAAGCATCCTATGGGTTGTGGAAATTTTCACCAGCAGAAAACATGATCCGGCAGAGCTAATCATGGCAAAACGTACTTCATTTTTCCTTCTCCTGACCGTCATTGTAATCGGGGCAATAGCGGCCTTGGTCGTGTGGAAGTGGGATGTGCTGGTTGAAAGAATCGCAGAGAAGAAGGTCGATGCCGAAAGGCAGGCCTGGATGGAGCGAACCAGAGAACTCGAGGGCATCATCATTGAGATGCAGAAAGGAATCGAACAGAAGCCGTTGCGTCCGGCAGAACGTTTACGTCAGGTTTTTGGCCCTTCATCTCCTCTGGCAAAAGGAGCTGCTCCAAAAAGTATGAAGTGTGTGGAACTGGAAGAATCACTCCGCGCCTTCTGCCAATATCTAGATGCCGGTCAAACCTTCCGCTCTCAGAAGACTCACCGCGAAAGTTGGGCTCTTTTTATGGACATTCTCGCGACACTTGAGAGGAAGCCTCCAACCATAAGCGCGGAAGCATACCGCCCCTCAATCATGATTGAGAATAGCTATTATTTCTTTCGGTTGTTGAGAAGGGAAAAGATGGACATCGTTCGGGAGGTGCTCAAGTATGAAGCAGATCTGGCAGAGCCCCTGCTGGGTATCCTGTACCACTGGCTCATGAGCGGACGGAGCTGCGACAAGCCGCCATCTTCTGCATCCAATTTGGATGTCATGTACCGCTACGCCGGCTTTTTTCTCAACACCTTGGGAGGCCACTCTTATCTGTACCGGCGAGACTCCAGAATTAGTCTGTTGACCATTTATTACTCCATTCTTGTTGTTCACGAGGCTAATTTGCGGGGATTCAACGAAGTGGGCCTGGATCTTCGCTTCTTCCTCCCCCTGATTTTTGGCGAGATTCAGAGCCGCAATGATCTCTTATACGCGGAGGACTATTTGCAGACCCTGACCGATCTTCAACTACACTACTTCCGTATAGAGTGACGGAGTCTGGCGATTTTAGATTTAAGAATGCAGATTTTAGATTTAAGAGCTCAATACCTCGCGGTAAGGAATAGCATGCAGCCTCAATCTACAATCATAAATCATAAATCATACAGAGACTGGCCCTAGGGACCAGGTTTTCGATGTTGACTGAAACCGATGATAAGGTTTTGGGCTACCTAATGGAGGAGCTTATGGCGACGAGATTCATTGACAATGGCGATGGAACTGTGACCGATAGGGAGACCAATCTTGTTTGGCAGAAGGGCACAGCCCCGGAGCGGATTATCTGGCCTGAAGCGGAAAAGTATATCCAGCAGCTGAACGAAGCTGGCCTTGCTGGTCATCATGACTGGCGTCTCCCTACCAACGAGGAATTGTCAACCCTTATCCTCTCTCGAGAGACCAGTAAGCGTCTTTATATAGATCCAATATTTGGCTCGCAGCCCTGCTTCTGGAGTTCGACCACCCGTGGTCATCACGTGGCCTGCTACGTCGACTTTTACTATGGCGG
>JAUVTM010000321.1 GCA_030601545.1 Syntrophobacterales bacterium | reverse complement strand
GCCTACTGCTGGTGATTTACAAATGAAAAGTGCATCTGTTTAGATGGAGCTCGAGGGCTGGGATTTTCCCGCAGCGGCGTATATAGCCAGCCTATGCCAGTTTCAATTGATCAGCCTACCCAGGCAATATGGCAGAGGCTGGCAATATCCGCAGCTCGGGCTGCCATCTGCTTCGGCCCGAAGCACCTGCGCCCGGCAAGGGCAGCAGGCCGAGCGTAAGCGGAGGGAATATCCAGCCCTCGAGCGGTAAGGCTGACTAGCACCGATTGGCGAGGTTGAAAGCACATTCCTTGTATTTGTTCTTGCGTTCCGAGTCTCATCCGCCTGCGGCGGAGTCACTTCTGGCGCAGCTGTGTGTGGGGGAAGGCGCCCCCTCCCTGTTCCCCGTTCCTGCGGAACGGGGCCAGGGGCTCCCCCACCCACAGCTGCGGAAGTGGCACAGACCTTCCGCCAGTCACTTCAGAACAAACACAATGAATGTCTAGGTGGATTTGTCTCAATTATTCTTAATATACTCATACCAACAAAAAAATGGGGAAACTCCTGATTTACAAGTTTTCTCTTGACAAGTCTTACTACTCTTTTTTAAAGTTAGGTGGTGAATAAAAAGGTATTCATTAGAATTATGAGCAGACAAGGATACAATAACAACTGGTGCTGGTGGTGGTTCATCCCGGGAGGGGTTTATCCACTGCCAGGAGGCTAAGGGTTAAGAAGCTCTAGAACCTCAAAGCCGTGGGTAGACTCCTTGCCCACGGCTTTTTCAGTTCGTACAAGGCCGTGGGATAGGCGAGCGCTCACGGCCTTTTTTTTATTCAACATCGAAAACCTGGTTCTTAAGGCCAGGTCAGAGTAGAATGGCTTTGCCGGTAAAGATTGCGAAGGGAGGATTGCAGTGTACCACCCGAGTAAAGAAGAATTCCTCAGTCTGGCTCAGCAGGGAAATATCATTCCAGTTTTTCGGGAAGTCACGGCAGATATTGAGACGCCGATTAGTCTTTTCAAAAAGGTCGCCCTCGGGCCGGAATCATTTCTCTTAGAAAGTGTGGAAGGGGGCGAGCGTTGGGGTCGCTACAGTTTCATCGGTCACCGCCCCCGGCTGTTGGTCAAGGCCAGAGGTGAAGACATCGAACTCACCCGAAATGGGAAACAGTGTGGTCAATTCAAAGCATCTCCCTTAGATTACCTGAAGAATCTTATGGAGACCTTTCACGTTGTTCCGGTGGAGGGACTACCTAGATTTTTTGGTGGTTTGGTTGGTTATCTGGGGTACGACATGGTGCGCTTTATCGAGGATTTACCCACTTCCAAACCGGATGACGTGGGCATGCCGGATGCGGCCTTCATGATGCCTGAGCAAGTGCTCATCTATGACAATCTGACCCAAACAATCAAAGTGGTAGCGAATATTTATGCGCCGGAATATGTCAACCACGCTACGGCTTATGACCAAGCAGTAGCCCAGATAGATGAGACACTTGGATTGCTCGAAGCGGCGGTGCCATCAGCAAAACCAGAAAAAGGGCCAAGACGAGAGCTGAAGCTCAGGGCGAATATGGAGCGGGATAGGTTCGAAGGAATGGTTCGCCGGGCAAAGCAATACATTCGAGACGGCGAGGCCATTCAGGTGGTGGTCAGCCAGCGTTTCGACACGGATCTACTTTCTGATCCGTTTGACATCTATCGGGCCCTGAGGCGGGTAAATCCGTCGCCATATATGTACTACCTCGACTTTGATGGTGATGTGGTCATTGGCGCCTCACCCGAGGTTTTGGTCCGTCTGGAAAACGGACGAGTGGCGCTTCGCCCCATTGCCGGGACTCGGCCCCGAGGAAAGAATGCCGAAGAGGATAGCCGTTTGGAGAAAGAGCTCCTTACGGACCCAAAAGAACGCGCTGAACATGTGATGCTGGTAGACTTGGGGCGCAACGATGTGGGGCGAGTGGCCACAGTTGGTACGGTGGAGGTGACCGACCTGATGGTGGTGGAGTACTACTCTCATGTGATGCACCTGGTCTCTCATGTGGAAGGAAATCTCGCACCTGGCCTGGATATGTTCGATGTTTTGCGCGCTTCTTTTCCGGCAGGCACTGTTTCAGGTGCTCCCAAAGTGCGGGCTATGGAAATAATTGATGAGCTTGAGCCCACCAGGCGGGGGCTGTATGCGGGAGCAGTGGGATATTTCAGCTTTTCTGGCAACATGGACTTCTGCATTAC
>JAUVTM010000250.1 GCA_030601545.1 Syntrophobacterales bacterium | reverse complement strand
ATGGGAGAAAATCACCGCAATGACTTGAAGATCATTGAAAATCAGATTATTGCAAACTGGTGGCGTAGGGAAGGGCACGCCCTCTACGCCGAGGACATTGACGACATCTTGTACTCCGCTGTGGAGACGCTTGTTGTAGGTACAGGCGCATATGGCAGTATGCGGGTAACTGAGGAGGCAAAAAAAGCTATGGAGGGACGGGGCATCAAATTTGTGGCTGTTCCCACCAAAGAGGCTGTGACCATTTTCAACACCCTCCATGGCCAGGGCAAAAGAGTTGCTGGCGCTTTTCATCTTACGTGTTGAACTCTCTCAATAAATTATAAAATCATAAGCTCTAATCTGTGCAATTCGAAGATTGTCTAAAATACGCTGCAAAAACCTTCTACTTTTCTCTGGGTAATGACTAGTACAGCCTAAAGAGTCGACTTGTATGCTAATCATTACCCTTGTTTTTTGCTTGTTCCTATTCTGCCTAAGTGTTAGGAATAGGCAATCTCGTAATTGGAAAAGTACCGGGATTTTTTCCTGCCGACACTTCCAGGAAGAAGTAGCCTAAAGATTGCAGGCGGATGTTTTCAATGGGCTCCAAGAACCTATTAACTCACAAAACTTCCAATAGCCTAGGAGGAAGATCCATTACGAAGGGTTGTAAATACTTACTGCACCTCCTAGTTATATTAGGGATCTTGGCCCTAGTGTCTCCTCTGACTGCCTTCGCCTCTAGAACAATCCAGGTGGGCATTATCTTGCCTCTCACAGGTGATCTAGCAGATTTTGGCGAAATGGAAAAACAATCCTTTGCTATGGCCCTAGAGGAGATTAACGGTGGTGGAGGAGTTAAGGGCAGGAAGCTTGTTTTTCTTTATGAAAACGATACCGGTAAGCCCGAAGTGGGTCGTTTGATAGCGCAAAAGCTCATTACCGAAGATAAGGTGGTTATGTTAGGTGGCGGCTATTCCAATTCCGTTACCTATGCAGTGGCTGAAGTGGCCCAGCAAAACCGACTCCCCTTTCTGATAAACTCTGGGCCAGCGGATAATATCACCGAACAAGGTTGGGACTATGTTTTTCGTCTCAGTCTGCCAGCAAGCGAGTATGTCAGCGGCCTTGAGAGTTTTCTTGCACAGGTGGTGAAACCGAAGACCGCAGCAATCATTCAAGAAAATTCCATATATGGCAGAAAAAGCGCCGAATTTTTCAAAAAAAGCTGCAAAAACCTCGGTATCGATGTACTGATGGTGAAAGCCTACAAGCAAGGTATCGACAATTTCAAGCCGATCTTGTCCAAGGTGAAAGAAGTGAATCCCGATATCGTTTACATGAGTTCTCACATTATGGACGGAGCACTTCTCATGAAACAAGCACGGCAAATTCGGATTTTTCCCAAGCTGTTTATCGGCGGCACTGTCGGTTTTACCCTCCCCGAGTTTGCCCAGTATGCTGGCATAGCTTCAGAAAAGTTGATTACGCCTACTCCGTGGCACCAGGCTATACCTCTGCCTAGCGCTCAGAACTATTTTACCAGGTTCAAGGACCGATATAACAAGAACCCTGATTATCACGGCGCTGAGGCTTATGCGGCCGCGTACGTCATCAAAGACGCGCTCCAGCGGGCCAGGTCCTTTGCCCCTCATGATATCAAACAATCCCTGAAGGAAACCCGGTTAATGACGCTTCTCGGACCGGTAAGATTCACCTCTTATGATAACAAAATCAATCAGAACAAGCTGTCTACTTACATTGTCCAATGGCAGCTCAGGCGACTGAAGCTCATCTGGCCTAGACGCTTTGCCAATGCCCATTATGTTTATCCAATAGATTGGCTAAGCGAGTGGGGATACTAAGGGGAGCTGAAAACAGCGGTGGATTTTCAGAGTATATCCCCGGTGAATTGCGGTACTACTCGTGAATTTCTTTGAAGTAAGAGACATTAGCAAAAACTTCGGCGGCCTCATGGCAGTGAACGGAGTGAACTTCCAGGTCGACCGGGGGGAGATTTTCGGACTTATTGGCCCTAATGGCTCAGGTAAGACCACCATCTTCAACCTCATCAATAATTACTTCCCCTTGACTTCTGGAGACATATTCTTCAAAGACAAAAGTATCAAGGGAATGAAGACCTACCAGATCTGCCATCTGGGTATCGGCCGTACTTTCCAGGTTGTCAAGCCACTCAAGCGTATGAGAGTACTTGAGAATATCATGGCCTCCGCCTTCTGCCGCGTTAATACCCTCGGGGAAGCCCAGAAGATGGCCCTGGAGATGCTGGAGTTCTGCAACCTGCAATCGGAAAAGGACAAGTCTGCCGCGAGTCTGACCATTGCAGGACGCAAAAGGTTGGAAATCTGCCGAGCCCTGACCACTAAGCCAGAGTTACTCCTTTTAGACGAAACCGCCGCTGGACTGAATCCCGCTGAACTGGACGAGGCCATAGAATTGATCCGGAGGATTCGTGACCGTGGCGTGACCATAATCATCGTCGAACACATAATGAAGGTCATCATGACTATCTCCGACCGCATCCATGCCATCAACTATGGTCAGACCATAGCCGAAGGCCCACCTGAAGAAGTAGCCAACAACAAGGAGGTCATCAAAGCTTACCTGGGCGAGGCCTATGCTTAGGGTGCAAGACATTGATGTATTCTATGGTGATCTGCAGGTACTCTGGCGCGTTTCTTTCGAGGTAAATAAAGGTGAGATCGTAGCACTAGTTGGCGCCAACGGCGCCGGCAAGTCCACCACCCTCAACACCATTTCCGGTCTGCTAAGCCCTGCCAACGGCAGCATCTTATTTCTAGATCAACGCTTGGACCAGATTCCTGCTCACAAGATCATCGAACACGGTGTGGCTCAGGTGCCAGAGGGGCGCCGTCTCTTTCCTGAGATGACGGTACGAGAGAATCTGATCATGGGCTCCCTAATCTCCGAGGCCAAGAGCAAGCGCAACGAGACTATGGCGTGGGTCTTCAGCCTATTTCCCAGGTTACGCGAACGAGAAAAACAGATGGCTGGAACTCTTTCGGGTGGCGAACAGCAGATGCTCGCTGTGGGCCGTGGTCTTATGGCCCTCCCCAAGTTAATCATGTTTGACGAGCCTTCTTTGGGCCTGGCCCCCATTTTGGTGGCTGACATTTTCAAAATCATCCAACGTATTAAGAAAGAAGGCGTCACCGTGCTCGTAGTCGAGCAGAATACCAA
>JAUVTM010000320.1 GCA_030601545.1 Syntrophobacterales bacterium | reverse complement strand
ATTCTCAAGTAAGAGTTTCCTGAAAATCTCGTTGGCCGCCTGTAGTGCCACAGACTCGATCGGCAGCTCCACCGTGGGCTTCCCTTCCAGATCAAACTGGTAAATGAGATCATCCTCAGGGATGGTGCTCACGGAGTCAGGACCGAAGGTCTCCGTCTCTTTAGTAACCAACCCCTCCAGCTTATCGCGATACTGGTTAACCAAAAGGTACTTCCTGCCCACTCTGATATTAAGCTCATCCACCAGGTCATAAATGCGACGGGCTGAAAGAATCCCACGCCGGCTGGAATCGCTCACTATCAAAAGCAAATCAATGTATTTGGTGGTAAGCCTGCTGAAATGTTCCATCCCTGCCTCATTGTCAACCACCAGGTAGGGGTAGTTATCCATCATCCGTTCGATGAACTTACTCAGCAGGCTATTGGCAGCACAGTAACACCCTGGCCCCTCCGGTCGACCCATAACCATGAGGTCGAAGCCATTAGCCTCCACCAGGGCCTGCTCAACCTTCATTTCTATGAAGATATCCTTGGTCATCCCCACCGGGACGTCCTTCTTCATCATCTCCCTGGCCGCACCCAGGGTCTCTCCCACTTCGAGGCCAAGTACCTCATTCAAATTGGAGTTTGCATCCGCATCCACCGCCAGGATCGGGGTCATCTCATGCTCTTTCAGAAAGCGGACCAGAAACCCGGCAAGTGTGGTTTTGCCGGTTCCTCCTTTTCCCGCCATGGCAATGGTGTATCCTTGCTTTTTAGCCATTGGAGTTCCTGTACTGCGTTAGCCTATGAAGGCGGGTACGGTGACCCGCCCTACGTTTTACCCTGAAAACATCGCCCACATCTAAAGTGAGCCTGGAAGAGTCCCTGATCACCCAAAAGGCTTTCACCCCGTCTCCGTTTCGCCGCGTCCCCGCGCCTGCCCCGTAGGTCCGAAGGATCGTACCGGGGTCGCGTCGGCGAATGGTAGAAACGTTCAGTCACAATATGGAAACCAAGACCTCTAGGCGCTAAGCGGTTCAGGACTGGGCAGCCTTTTTCTTCGGGTGGCAACCGCCACAGGTAACAGAACCAGCCTCCTTGTTTTCTTTCTTTAATTGGCGATGACAGCTCATGCACATCCGGTGATAGGCCTGTTGCAAGGTCCGCTTGGTTGGATCCAATTCAGGCTCAAACCGAAAACCCGCCTCACTCTTGTGGCAGGAGGCGCATTTTATGCCTTCTGCATCTTCTTCCAGTTCACCCTCATCCACAACGTTCTCGCCGCCCTTAAACCGATGGTGACAATCACTGCACTCGAGTTCAGCGTCGATGTGTTGCATGTGGGGAAATTCCACCGCGGGCCGGCTCCGACTAGTAAATACCTCGTTATCATCCAACGAAATATCTTCTGGCTGAGCGTCCAGGTTGACCGCCCACAAAAGACTTGCGATACCCAGAACCACCATCAATACCAGAAAAAGTCTCCGTCGCATGGTTTTTTCTCCCTGGTCGCCAATCGTTGGCTACACTCCCACAAAATACTACCTCTCTCAATGCCGTTTCTTACTCGTCTTCGTCCTCTTCCTTGGCTTTCAGTTCTTCCGGAATAATTAGAGCCTCTTCAAACATCTCTTTGAAAGAGAGCACCTTGATTCCCAGCTCATACTCCTTGTTCAAATCCCGAATCTGGTCATAGCAGTTGTGACATGGAGTGATACAGATTTTCGCTCCGGTGGCCCGGATCTGGTCGGCTTTCACCTTGCCGGATTTTATTCGCCTTTCTCTGAAAGCTCCGGCCATGGGGATGGCGCCGCCACCGCCACCACAGCAGAAATTATAGTCTCCGTGCGGTTCCATTTCCACAAAATCTTCACAGAGATACCGGATGATTTCCCGGGCATCTTTGCCACAGCCGCCGTTGCGGCTAACATTGCAGGGATCCTGGTAGGTACAGCGCTCGTTGGCAAACACGCTCTTGTCCAACTTGAGTCGCCCCTCACGTAAGTACTCGGCATAAAGGGTTACGGCATGTACCACCTCGAAGTTGTGGTCCCGTCCCAACCAGACAGGCGCTTCAAACTGAAGCGCACGCAGGGCGTGCCCTCATTCAGTGATGGCGACGCGTTTGACCTCCAGTTCCTCAGCCGCGTCGCGAACCAGTTGAGAAATGTAGCCAGCAGCTTTCAGATCGCCGGCAAACATGGCGAGATTGGTATCATCCCAGCCTTTGGAAGAC
>JAUVTM010000157.1 GCA_030601545.1 Syntrophobacterales bacterium | reverse complement strand
CTGGGCTCATGGTATCCGGCGGCTGCAACCACTGGTGGTAAACCACTGACTGACTCGCCATACTGCTCAACAGCTCTTGCCACACTCCGACTCAGCCAGAGCCCATCTGCATTCGGCATGATAACATGCAGGGTCGGAGCTAGGATGAGAGCCGCCAGGAGCACAGCAGCAATGGCCGCCTCAACCAAACGGCCACGAAAAGCGCTCCAAGCAGGCAAAATGAGCATAACAACGGTTGCCAAGGCAGGCCAAAGCGTGAGCATATCAAATCGGCCGTCGATGTAAACCGGTAATGCCACGATTGCAGCTGCCAGGGCTACGCTTACCAATACCCAAAGGACAAATCCAACTCGAGCAAGCCCCCAGCGCGACAGGTCCCATGCATCTTTTGCCCCGGTAAGGAGCAGACGCGCCGTGATCAATGACAGTGCAGGAAATATCGGCAAGATGTAATGCGGAAGTTTCGTGGGAATTAGTTCGAACACCAACCAGACCGGGATTATCCACGCCAGACAAAAGCGTTCTCCCATCCTAGAGCGTAGTTTCAAAGCCTGACGCAATGCCGGCCCCAAAAACAGCGATCCAGGCCAGAATGTCAGAACAACCAGCAACAGATAGTAGCCAGGTAGAAAGCCATGTGATTCGTGCCCGGAAATCAACTTTGGCAGTAAATCCGACCGGAGAGCGTCACTAAAAAATGCGCCGTCGGTGGCCAGGGTGATGGCGATTGCCCACGGGCAGACTATGACGGCTGTCAATAGCAGCCCTAGCTTCAGCCGTAAACCCCGGAAGAGCGACACCTTCCGATCCACCGCCAAGAGAGTAAGGATGGTAACCAAGCTGACTAAGGGCGTTATCGGTCCTTTGATCAGTATGCCGATGCCTTGAGCTGTCCAAAATAGTATGGGTATCCCCCAGCCAACAGTTTCGCCACGTCGAGCCCTAACATACAGGCTTCCCAGCGACCCCTGCGCCGCCACGACTGTGGCGAGCAGGGCTGCGTCTGTGGTGGCCTGATGAGCCTCCACCACCAGGAGCAGAGAACTCGCCGTGAGCATTGCAGCCAACAGTCCAGTCTTGCGATCAAACAACCTCTTGCCAAAACCAAATGTAAGCAACACCGCCGCTAACGCTCCCAGAAAGGAAGGTAAGCGATAGGGCCAAACATGGTTTGTCCGAGAGGACCCGGTCATCGCTACCGTTGCTGCCTGGAGCCAATAGATGCCAATTGGTTTCTTGTGACGAGGCTTGTCTTGAAAACGGATCCGAACGAAGTCCTTGCTCTCCAGCATTTGACGCGTAGCCTGAACGAATCGTGCCTCGTCTCGATCCACTGGGGGTAAAGTCGTGAGCCCTGGTATGTAGAGCACGAGACAGAGCAGTATCAATCCGAGATACTGTTTCCAGTCATTACCATCTGGCCGCGCCATAAACTGCCACCTTTCACCTCAGAATCGAAGCAGTCTATTTTCACAGGAATTATGTGGCATGTGCAAGGAAAAAAAGTAAGACTGGGCCATAGTAGATCTGGTGGCGTAAGATGCTCCATCCTACTCAGCGGTTGGCACAAAGGTGAGGGGCTGCAGCAGGTTACTGCTGCGGCAGGGCAGAGTTCAATGGCTTTGCCGGCCCAAAAGTATGGCGTAAGGCGCAAGGCTCAGGGCATGGAGCATAGAGCATGGGGCATGGGAAGACAGGAAAGTTATCCGTTATTCGTTATTCGTTAATCGGGTGTTATCACTGAAGACTTCGTCGCAGTTTAGCTCTAAGATCACCGAACCCTGATTTTTCCGTATAACTCGTATAACGGATAACCAATAACGACTACTGTCTGCCTGCCTGTCCCGAGCTTGTCGCGGGGCTGTCTGCTGCCAGCTAGCACAGGCCCTGCGCCTTAAGCCTTGAGCCGTTCCCTTTGGGCCCGGATTCCTTACTTCCCCATCCAGATCATCTCTTCCACCGGCGTAACTCGCTTGATAAGTCCTCTATCGAGCATAAAATTCTGCATCTCTACCCAGCGGGATGGTTCCTGTTTCGGGCTTCCCATGAAGAAAGGAAGCGTGGCCTGGAAGGACCTGCGATTGAGTTCGTCTCTAAGATTCGGGTGGAGCTTCAAGAAAGTCTCCAAGCTCGCTTTTGGATCACTGACGGTCTGGTGGATTCCTCTGGTCAACCCCCTCATAAAGGCCATTACTCTTTTGGGATGAGTCTCTATCTCTTTGGAGTGAGTTATGATGACCAACTCATAGTAATCAGGAACCCCGTGCTCTTCCAGGGGGAAAATACCCACCTCCTTTCCTTCCAGCTCAATTTGTATGGCCTCGTAATTTCTAAAAGCACCTACGACAGCGTCCACCTTGCCGCTTAGAAGGGCCGGCGCCAGATTGAATCCTACCCGGTAAATATCATAATCAGATTTTTGGAGACCAGCACCTTCAGCCACGGCTTCAAAGAGCACCCTGTAAAGTGGCTCAACCGAGTAACCGATGCGTTTGCCTTTGAGGTCGGCCGGAGTCTGAAAGCCAGATGATTTCAAATAGAGGATGCTGCTCAAAGGATGTTGTACGAGGGCACCGATAGAAACAACCTGCAATCCTTTTGAACGTGCCGTTATTACGCTCGGTTGATAGCTAATGGCAAAGTTGATCTTTCCGGCGGCTACCAGTTTCAACGGGTCGTTGGGGTCGGCTGGCACCATAATATCCACGTCCAAACCTTGTTCTTCAAAAAAACCTTTCGCTTTGGCCACATACACCGGCGCATGGTCTGGGTTCGGAAACCAGTCCAGCATGCAACTCACCTTATCCAAAGCCGCAGCCTTTGAGGACAGTCCAAAAAACAAGGACAGACCAAGAATCAATACCGGCAATATTTTTGTTCTGTATGTCATGGCTAATCCCCTCCATCCAAATTTGTGATTAATATGTAATCCGAAATCTAAAATCTGCAATCTAAAATCTTCAATTGCTTCCTCCACCATGTCGCCAGGGAACGAGCAAACGCTCCACCACCACCACAAGTCCATATAAGCCCATGCCCAAAATGGACAGGCAGAAGATTGAAGCAAACACGAGGTCCACCTGAAGCTGGGCGTTTGCGTGGATCATTAGATATCCTAAACCTTCCCGAGCCCCGACCCACTCCCCTATAACCGCTCCAATAACGCTTACGGCCACTCCAATCTTGATTCCCGAAAAAACGAAAGGAAGTGATTGCGGAACACGAACTTTAAAAAACACCTGCCCAGGAGAGGCTTCGAGTATTTTCAGCAGAGCTAAGGTGTCAGGATCTGCTGCCTTGAGTCCTTCTACCGTGTTAACCACAATGGGGAAAAAGACGATAATTGCCGTCATTACTACCTTTGATCCGATCCCGTAGCCAAACCACAGTATCAACAGCGGCGCAATGGCAAACACGGGAATTGTCTGCGACGAGATAATCAAAGGGAGGAAGGATCGCTCAATTATCCGCGAAGAGTGGATGAGAACAGCCAAGGTGAGTCCCCCCACCAGGGCCACCCAAAAACCCAAACCTATTTCGATCAGGGTAACAACACCATGAGCGGCAAGAAGATCCATGCGTTGCCACATGACCTTTAATATTGCCCAGGGCCCGGGCAATATGTACGATGGTATCTCGAAGAAATGCACCGAAGCTTCCCAAGACAATCCCAAAATCACTAAAAGGGCCACAGGTAATGCAATATATGCAAATCGAGTTTTCATGGCTCTGGGACCGTTAGTTCGTCTTCCAGGAGTTCAAGGAGGTATTCCTTACAGTTGACCATGTCCGGCTCGGTAATTTTCCTCGGCCGTTCGAGCTCCATCTGGAGTGATCCCTTGATTGATGCTGGCCGAGAAGTCATGACATATATCCGATCAGCTAAAATAAGTGCTTCATCAACATCATGAGTAACGAGTAAAATGGAAGGCCCGAATTGACCCCACACCTTCAGCAACCATTTTTGCATGATACTTCTGGTAATGGCGTCCAGCGCACCAAACGGCTCATCCAGCAACAAGATGTCCTTCTTGCAGAGAATAGTTCTCATCAAGGCGACGCGTTGTCTCATGCCGCCGGAAAGCTCTTGAGGATAACGATCTCCGAAACCCTCCAGACCGAAAGTTTTTAGCAGATCGCGGGCCTGCTCACGTGCTGATCGTTTGTGTTCCCCCTGAATCTCCATACCCAGGATGGCATTATCCAATGTGTTTCTCCAAGGAAGCAAAAGGTCTTTCTGCTGCATGTACGCCATTCTGCCTCGAAGATGAGGGACCTTTTGGCTATTGAGAGATATGCTGCCACCGTCAGGCGAGATCAACCCAGCCAAGATGTTGAAAAAGGTGCTCTTTCCACAGCCGCTGGGTCCTATGATGGCAATGATTTCTCCCGGTTCAGCGCTAAGGCTGATCTGCTGGAGGACCTGCAGTTTATCACTGCCCCGGGAGAAGGCTTTCGAAAGGTCTTCAACCTGAATAAGAGAATCGCCTCCTTGCTTTTTCATATAAAAAAACCGCTTTCTCTGCGTGGGAAAGCGGTTTTTTGAGCGTCTTGAGATGAAAGTGAATTCTGACTGCGGTCCAGATGCTCTGAGGTCTTGCCGCTTCCCTACGCTGGTATTACCCAGATCAGGTGCAAAGGGTTACCTGGTCCTGTGCCAGGCTCTCAGTCAACCACCCCTAGCGACTTATGCACGGTAGCAACCTTGTCGGGGAAAGTCAATGATTACCGAGACAGGAGTTTCCTCATTTTTTCAGGACTAATTGGGAAAAGCCATGGATCAAGGGGGAGGCTACTCCACCACGAGCACGATTCGCGCCATTTATGGCAGTGTACCTTTTGAGAAAGCATCAAATCTTCATGTTGGCCTTAGCGGGGTTAAGAGTAGAAGGAAAGGTGGCTCAGGTGCTCGTTGTTCCGCAGCGTCCCCCTTGATCCATTAACAGCCGCCTTACTCATTTTCACTTCCTGACATGGAGCTTGAGGGCTGTGATTTTCCCGAAGCGGCGTATATAGCCAGCCTATGCCAGTTTCAATAGACCAGCCTACCCGGGCAATATGGCAGAGGCTGGCAATATCCGCAGCTCGGGCTGCCATCTACTTCGGCCCGAAGCACCACCGCCCGGCAAGGACAGCAGACCGAGCGTAAGCGGAGGGAATGTCCCAGCCCTCGAGCGGTAAGGTTGACTAGCC
>JAUVTM010000198.1 GCA_030601545.1 Syntrophobacterales bacterium | reverse complement strand
GTCATGAATCTGCATGCACAAATACTTTTGTCTGTCCCTGCCAGAAACAGGGAACCCCAGGGGGAGTCGAGTCTGCTGTAATAGACTATCTTTGGCATAGGTTTTCCTTTTTTAACTATTAAGTTAATGGCTTGCGGCTGACGCGGCGACACGGAGATAGGGTGACACGGCGATATCGCTGCTCTCCGCGTCGCCGTCTCACCGCGTCTCCGATTCGCTGGGCAAGTAGGAGCAATGTCTCGTCGCGATCCATATGTTCCACAAGAAGACGTTCTGCTAGGCATTCCCTCGTAGGGCCGGTCACCGCACCGGCCAACAAGCCAAGGATTATCTGTCCAAAATAAAATCAGTAATATAAGGATTGGTCTCCTTCTCCCGCCCCAGGGTTGAGGTGGGTTGATCACCGTAGTCATGCCCTGGCCATACCACGGTGTCTTCGGGGAGGGGCAGCAGTTTTTCTTCGATGGATTTGAGCAGCGTTTCCATTGAACCGCCCGGCAGATCGGTGCGGCCGACGGCTCCAACAAAAAGAGTGTCCCCGGTGATAAGATTATTTTCCACCAGCACACATACTGCTCCCGGAGTATGTCCTGGCGTGTGGATGAACTCCAGGGTCAGCTTGCCCAGGGGAAGTCTGTAACCGTCAGTTATCCGCATATCAACCGGTGGCGCAGCTGAAAGCCCGAATGCCGCGGCCCAAGCCTTGGCCTCTCCAGTAGTAAACAAATCGTCATCCAGTTCATGCATCACTGTTTTGGCACCAGTGCGGCTAGCCAGGAGCTGATTGCCAAAGGTGTGATCAGCATGACCATGGGTGTTAATAATGTAGGCAAGATGGAGATCCTTTTCCTCAAGAACCGAGATAATTTTCTCTATGTCACCTTCGTCGCCTGCAGGATCAATAGCTGCGGCCTCCCGGGTCTCTTCACAAGCAACCAGGTAGCAGAATACTTCCATCTGACCCACGGTGATCTGTTCAATGATCATAATTAATCCCTCCAGCGAGATTTCAATATAGTCCAATTCTTCCTGGATCCCGGCTCGCGCCCCGCTTTGCGGGACTTGGCCGGGATGACGGGCGACCGCATACCGTCGTCATTCCCGCGAAAGCGGGAATCCAGTTACTTTCATCCCCACCGTCATTCTCCCTCATCCCCGCTAAACTGCAGCGGGATCTTCGACAAGGGGGAGGAGTTCATGGAGGTTACCACGAGACACCAAACTACGAAAAACTGGTGGCATCAGTCCAGCACAATTTTGAAAGGTATATTGCCAACATTCTTCAGGCAATTGAAAATCCACAGGAACTCTTCCCTAAAGCGTTCGTAATCAGCAGGGTTGGCATAGCGGTTGGGTCCACCACTGAGCAAAGGTACTATGTCATCTCGCCATTTATAGCCCAGCTTCTCGAAGAGTTGTTTGAGAAACCGATTGAGTTTCTGGCTCGACCTCGAGCTGCCTGAATTCTCCAAGAACCACCGGCGGGGTGCAAATCGGTCTCGATGAGTTAAAACGAAGGCGATGGCCTCAGGGAGTTCATTGTCGGTCACCGCCATACCAGTTTGTGCATTAAAGATGTCCAGATGGGTCCCGGGCATGGATGAAGAGATGACGCAAGGTAGATCGGACCGGAAGTATTCATACAAGCTTCGGCAACCATTCTCATTGAGTGATAGGTGAACGCCCATTTTACATCCACCGAGTTGGCTCGGAATATCTTGCCTCAATATGTTTGCCATCACGGTTACACGACCTTCCAGTCCCGCCCGGCTAACCAGGCTCTTGAAATGAGCCACGTTCTTTTCCCGGCCCCTTCCGAGAAAGAGAGCTTTTGTATCCATCAGGAGCTGATGTTGCAGTAGTTCTAACATCAGTCCATGTCTTTTACGAGGGATGTCGTCGTAGGTGGAGTTAAAAACGAGGTCGTATTCCTGCCGTTGATCAAGAGTCACCGCATCATTTTCTGAGAGATAGTCTCCGTGGGCCAAGGGGGTGGGCACCATCTGGGGTTGACTGTTCAGAAAGAGGATGTCATCGGCGCTGCCAACCCCAAAAACACATGCATCTTCCGCCGTGGATAAGTTTCGCAACCAGGTGTGACGAAAAACCACTCCCCATGGGGGTTCGACATAGAGTATATATCGGCGGTTAAGCTGTCGAAATAACTTGGAATTGGCCATGAGATAGGGGAGTGCGAAAATCCGGAGAACCCCCTTTTCGTTTTCTTTCCCCGGAGCTTTCAGGACCTGACAGAAGTGTCGCAACTTGTACTCTTTCTGCACCTTCTGCTGCAGTCTATCGGAGACTTTCTGTTTTTCTTCGGACAAGAACGTTCTAATTTCCACATCGTCCCGATACAGCTCTTCAACCTTGAACAAATTGGACCACTGTCTTGGAAAAGGCAGCAAGGCGAGAAAGAATAAGGCCTGTCGCTGCAGAGAGCTATTTTTCTCTCCCTCGGCCAGTTCTCTCAGGATGTGATAGCGTTTCTGTAAACCATCGTGAGGCCAACTTACCCCTCTCTTCTCTTCCAGAATTGGGCGACCCCAGTAGAGCACATAGGAAAGGGCAGAAAGCACCTCGCTTCGGAGTTTTCTGTGGAATAAGGGATCCGACGTGGTGAAAAGATCTCCTGAATCGATGAGAGTGAAGAACCTATCTATGATAGCTATGGATTCGCGAGCTTTCTTTTCTTGAGTCATTCTCGATTCCAGCGGTTGTTGTCCAACTGGGCTAGTGGTTTCCCAGGGAAAGGCGTGGCAACTTTATACATAGATTCTTGCCCCTGTCAATCGGCACAGAGCCAGCGAGTATTGGGGCATGTCAGCGTTCAATAGCTTTGCCGGTAAAGAAGCGAGCTGTTTTGAAATACTAGGGTTTATGAAATCCCAAACTCCAAGCACCAAATCTCAAATAAATTACAAATTCCAATATCAAATGACCAAAACATGTTTGGGACTCTCTTATTTTAAGATGATGTAAAGGTTTGGGATTTCGAATTTCGGTCATTGTGATTTGTTTGTTATTTGTGATTTGTTATTTGGAATTTTTACTCACTTCAGCAGACTGCCGCAAGGGGGAAAGAGTATGGAAGCCCTCTCAGGGGGCAGTCCAAAGCCGGGTCCTTTGGGGTCCGGATTCTTTATTTTTGCATCAAAATTCTTGACAGCCAAGCCCGCGCTACTTATGATGACCGCCTGGTCATTTCTTGTCCAAAAAGGGAGACACCCCAGAGTCGCATGGAAGAGACCGCTTACATCCGCCCGACTTTTGCCAGACTGCCTTCCGACAAAAAGGAGCGCATTCTGGATGTGGCCATAGATGAGTTCTCACGCTGTGGCTATGAGAAGGCCAGCATCAACCGGATGGTTGGGCGGCTTGGCATCGCTAAGGGTTCCATATTTCAGTACTTCGGCAGCAAGAAGAATCTATATTTTCACATTTTTGAACACGCTGTGGCCCTGGTGAAAAAGAGCCTCAAGCGGGTGAAAGCCGGGACCGAGGGAGAGGACTTCTTCATCCGTCTGGCCAAATCATTGCAGGCAGGAATTTACTTTATCCGGCGGTATCCCAGGATCTATCAGATTTACCTTAAAATGCTCTTCCAGGAGGATTTTCCTTTTAGAACCGACCTCCTCAAGACCATCCGCTTGTTCTCCACAGACTACCTGAGGCCAATAATAGAGGAGGGAGTGGCTGAAGGTCAACTCAGGGAAGATCTTGATCCGGAGTTGGCAGCTTTTTTCCTTGACGCAGTGCTGGACCGCTTCCTTCAAGCTTACTGCGTGGCTTATATGGATTCCGGATTGGGGCTTTTTCAGGCGGACGAAAAGGCAATCGAGGCGAGGATAAAAGATTGCATTGAGATGGTGCGGCTGGGAATGGCCACTCAGGGATGATGGGGAGACGCGGAGACACGGAGACGCGGGGACAGGGAGACTAGCAATATCGCCGTATCGCCGTTTCACCGCGTCGCCAGGTTTACGAGAGGGATCACTGATGCTCCCACCAAGTGCAGAAGTCGAAGAGAGTTTTTCTCCGTCCGTCGCTCGTCGCTGCGTGGAAAAGAGCGAGCTTGCAGATATTGAGGGAAAGGTTGGCGCCGGCGACCGTCTTTCCAGAGAAGATGGGTTGCGACTGTTTCAGTCCAATGATCTTCTCGCCATTGGATTTCTGGCTAACTTGGTGCGAGAGCGGTTTCACGGTGAGAAAACCTACTGGGTCTACAACCAGCATATTAACTATAGCAACATCTG
>JAUVTM010000217.1 GCA_030601545.1 Syntrophobacterales bacterium | reverse complement strand
TTCTTGGGTTATCACTCGGAGTGGAATCTCGGCAGTCCTGGTGGTTGGGAATATCAACGAATCACCCAGGAGTTGGGTAAGTTAGCTTGGCATCTGCTACGGCCTCATTTGGACTCGGATATTCGTCTTGATTTCGACCATGAGTATTTTAATCCGGTACCTGCTTTTGCCGCCACCTTGCTTCGGGCCCATAGACAACGCCACGGAGACAAAGCAGCTCACATCGTTCTGGTGGCTGAGCCGGATACCCTGGACACAGTTGTTGAAAACCGGAATTTTGTCCAATATCTAGGTAGCATCGAAGACGTAACGGCGGCACTGGCCGCCCCGCAGGAGCTAGATTATCATCAGGGATCTCTGTACCAGCGGGGCGTCCAGGTAACCCTGATCTTTATGGATTTTAACAATGACGTGCTTTTAAAAATGGAAAAAGACGAACCACTCACGGCCCTACGTCAAGCCATCAAGGATGATCTGGTTGTGAACCCCCGCGGTATGGAGCCTGCAGGAGCCAAAGGGATATTTGAAGCAGTTACCGATTCCCTTAGTAAGCAATTGCGCGAGACCACAGTTCAGAGAACCCCTTGGACTCGGCAATTGTATGAGAGAGCTGCCACCGGGCCCGAGGGTCAAGTCATAGACGATTTGGTGACATGGACCAGGGAGAATTGGGATCGGCTCGTGCTCAAGCCCGTGCAAG
The DNA here is from genome assembly GCA_030601545.1 of Syntrophobacterales bacterium. Classification (GTDB taxonomy): domain Bacteria; phylum Desulfobacterota; class Syntrophobacteria; order BM002; family BM002; genus BM002. Next base: position 3,195 of record JAUVTM010000217.1, on the reverse strand, counting down.
GCTATTCGGGCGAAGGGATCTTTATCGGCTTCAAGAGTGAAGACCCGGATGCAGATCTGGAGGAGGCTCTCACGGCCGGCAATTATATTGTGCAGGAACTGGTACCGCTCCACCTGTGGGCGGAAGACTCCCCCTGGCTTTTCAGCGAGGAGCAAAGGGTAGGATTACAAAGGTGGCAGACGGATTTTCGCTGCCTCATCACAGATGCGGGGCTGATCGGTTTTCTTGGCCGTTTTGGCGGTATTCCTACTAATGTTGGGGCCGGAGGGGGAACCCAGGCGCTTGCTATGCTGTCGGGAACCACACCCGGTGGCGAAGTGGCTGCGCAAATCAATGCAGCCATTTGTCGAGTGCAGTACAGCATACTTGAGGAAATTCGCCAGGAAGTGAATGAGCAGGCCGTGGCCATGGGGCACACTTATCTGCTGGGCCCCATCAAGACCGCTTGGCGGCCGCGGCTCATAAACGAAGCTCAGATGCAACAACTTCAAGTCTATTGCGAGAATCTGTGGGCTGACGCTGTGCAGCTGACGGAGTGGTGGCGTGCAGGAAGGTTGGACGATTTTGTCCATATCACCGCTGAAGAGGAAGCCATCGCCAGGACAGCCCCCTGGACCGGACAACCGGCTTTGATGGCCAGCGATGGGCTTTTCTCCTTCGGATGTCATCCGGACGATGAGTGAGACGGGCAGGATTACCTGGCGATCCTGCGGGCAGGCAGAAAATGGATGAATATGATCCTACCTGGTGGCAGCATATATTTGATGAGACCTATCTTATTACTGACGCTCGCAGTGTGTGCTGCCCGGAAGTAACTGCCGCTGAGGTGGATATGGTTGAGGCCACCCTCAGGCTCAAGGCTGAAGATCGAATTCTCGACCTTTGTGGCGGTCAAGGGCGCCATGCGATAGAGCTAAACAGGCGCGGCTACAGAAATGTTACGGTGGTTGACTACTCGCAGGTGTTGTTACAAGTGGGTGCCCACGATGCCACAAAAGTAGACTGCTCGATACATTTCTGTCGCGGTGATGCCTGTGAGGTGGGACTGGCGGATGATAGCTTTGACGTGGTACTGGTTATGGGAAATTCATTCGGTTACTTCAAAGAAGACAGCCAGAACCAGGAAATACTTCGAGAGATCCGCCGCTTGTTGAAACCCGGCGGTATGGTGCTCCTTGACTTAATCCACAGCGACTACGCGCGCAAGCAATTCAAACCCAGCAGTTGGCACGAGGCCAATGAAGATGTAGTGGTTTGTCGAGAACGCAAACTACAAAAGGAGGGGGTTTTGGTGAGGGAAATTGTTTTGAGCAAAGAGCGTGGCCTTATCCGAGATGTTAGCTACTTTGCGCGCCTTTTCCAGCCCCAAGATATGGAAGCGCTGCTAACTGAGAGCGGCTTCCAGCACATCGACTGTGGTGGTATTCTGGTTTCTCACCCGACGGCCGATGATTACGGCCTTCTCAACAAACGTATGCTGGTCACCGCCTACAAACCTTAAACTTTCAATCCGCAATCCCTGCCCGCCATCGCGAGCCGCTCAGGCGAGGCGGGCGGGCGCAATCCGCAATCGTCGATCCGGTCTAACCGTTTGCCGTCTCATCTGTGGATTGATCTTCCCCGTCTTCCTCTTTGGTATGCCGTTTGACGTAATTAGCTGCGCAACTTATCAATATTAGCATGCCCAGGACCAGGGGCATGAACTCGCCCTGCTTGTAAGCACGGTAAATACCTACACAGGTCACTAGAATTCCCACCAGAATGCTGGCAATCAGTAGGGGCATACTCATAATGCGCTCTTCACCTTATCAGAGAATATCGCTGCCGGCTGGGCTTAGCTCAGGGGTTATTTAACTCTTCCTGGAAGTCTGGACCATAAACTCAGTAATCTGCTGCTTGACCCGTCCCTTGCCACATTTAGGGCATTTTACCTTGCCCTTTTCGTATTCGCTTATGGACATTATGAGTGTGAAGACCTTTTTGCAGTTGAGGCACTCATACTCATATGTAGGCATAGCCACCTCCCCGCCCGCGCTCACCACGGGCAAAGCATCCTCCGTCCTACTCTCAAGCTGTCTTATAAAGATTATAGCGAGCTACCAATTGTAATGTCAACAAACATAGGCATGCTGCAATTCATGAAACATCCTGGCTATCCAGATAAGAATTTTTCCAGGTTTGCCGGCGGTTCATTATCGCGGAACAGGATCTTACCGATTTCATCCAAAAGGATAATCACTGGGATGGCAAAAACGGAGTAGGCTTTAACTGCCTCATCGTTGTGGTCAATCAACATAGTGTAGGTGATCCGGTGACGGGAGCGATACTTTTTTATATCCTTCGGCGAATCCAATCCTCCCACATTAATTCCCACCACCTTAACCCTGTCCTTATATTTTTTGGCAAGAGCGGCAACCTTGGGTTGTGTTTTTCGACAGGGTCCACACCAGGTAGCCCAAAAATAAAGCAATAGCGGTTTGTTCCCCGCCAACTGATCGAGACGCACCTTCTTCCCATCTAGATCCACCAACGTGAGGTCCATAAGATTGCCGCCTCTAATGTTTGCGGCATAGAGGAAGGAAAAAGTAATGGACATCACCAAGAGCACAGTAAACAAAGATATTTTTTCTCGCAAAGTTCCTCGCCTCGCCACACCTGCTCCCTTCTCTGTGATGACCGTCAGATAGTAGCGGCAAGTCAAAGAAAAATCAAATCATTACGCGGAAAACGTCATGTAGCGTGAGGGGATAAAATCCTATCCAAAGAGAACATTGGTGATGGAAAGAGGGAGAAAAAAACGGTAAAATAAAAGCTTGGTCATTTTCATCAAATGTTACGTCGATAGGAGATCTTGGCAATGGCTATGCAGGTGACGCCCTTACACTATGTGGCGGTTGAGTTTAGACTGTACGATGAAAAACAAGAGAACCAGGCTATGGAAGCCCCGGGGCAGCACCGCTTTCTCTATGGTGTGGAGTCCTGGATCGACGGGGTGGATCAGAGACTTGAGGGCCTTGAAGAAGGTGAGTCCTTGGCGCTTGTTCTGGAGTCGGAGGCGGCAGCATTTGTGGCATCTCACCTGTCGCACCAAGATGAGTTCTCCCAAGCAGACAATCGTCTGATGCTCGATGTGAGAATTGTCGAGATAGTAAAGGCAGATCCTAAAGAGGTTGTCAAGGCGCTGGCGGCCTCAGT
>JAUVTM010000201.1 GCA_030601545.1 Syntrophobacterales bacterium | reverse complement strand
CGATATTGAAGGCTACATTGCAACTGGTGAGCCCATGGATAAGGCCGGCGCTTATGGTATCCAGGGCATTGGCGGTTGTTTGGTTCAACGGATCGAGGGTTCTTACTCGAACGTGGTGGGTTTGCCCCTCTGCGAGACCGTGGAGTTATTACGTCGTCATCGAGTTGCCGATCCTTTTTAGCCCGGATATATCATGAATCACCTGCTGCGACCACGGATATGGCCGTCCTTCCTGGCGTCCTCGGATGTCGGCCCCTGCGACGTACCGTTCTGGTACGCCTCGGGACCAACATCCTGCGGTTGCCCGGTGGCACACCCATCTTTGTGGTCTCGCGACAGCAATTCATGATATATCCGGGCTAAGCCCTCCAAAATTCAGTGGTGAAAAAATGTCAGTTGCAGAGAACCTCGCCCGGGTCAAAGAGCAGATAGCGGATGCTGCCATCCGCTCGAACCGCTCACCCGAGTCGGTCAAGCTGGTCGGTGTCACTAAGACCGTAGCGGTTGAGCGTATCAAGGAAGCGGTATCAGCGGGTCTGCAAATACTGGGAGAGAATTACGTCCAAGAAGCCCGAAACAAAATCGAACAGGTGGGAGGCCAGGCAAGTTGGCATTTCATTGGGCGCTTGCAAAGCAACAAAGCAAAATATGCGGTTAAGCTCTTCGACCTTATTCAAACTGTCGATACTCTGAAACTGGCAACTGAACTGAACCGCCGCGCTCAACCTTTAGGGCGAGTGATTCCAATCATCATCCAGGTGAACCTTGCCGGTGAAGCTAGCAAGGGTGGTGTTCATCCGGCCACGTGCATCCAACTAATCCGACAGATCTCCGAACTCACTAATCTACAAATCCGAGGGCTTATGACCATGCCGCCTTTCTTCAACGATCCGGAACGTGCCAGACCACACTTTCGCCGGCTGAGAGAGCTGAGCCAGGAGATAGCCGAGGCTCAGTTACCTGATGTTGAAATGCATGAACTGTCCATGGGTATGTCTGGCGATTTTGAGGCAGCCATCGAGGAAGGCGCAACACTGATTCGAGTGGGAACTGCTATTTTTGGAGAGCGACCGTAAGTCGTTGACGCATTGTCTCATACAAAGCCATAGCACCAGCCGCTGCAGCATTGAACGAATCGAGCCGGCCTTGCTGGGGAATTGCAGCGAGCAGATCGCAAGTCCGCCTTACCAGCGGTCGGATGCCTTTGGCCTCTCCGCCGATCACCAGAGCCGTCGGTTGACAGAGATCGAGTTCATAAAGAAACCGGTCCGCTTCCATGGTCAATCCCACCACCCAGATTCCTTGTTTTTTGAAAAGCTCCAGGGTTCGTTTCAAATTGGTGACCCGAGCAACGTCCATGTGCTCAAGGGCGCCGGCTGAGGCCTTGGCCACCGCAGCAGTCAGAGAGGCAGCCCGATCTTTTGGCACGACCACTCCGTGAGCTCCACAGACATATGCGGTACGTATTAGGCCACCTAGATTCTGGGGGTCCTGGATTCCGTCCAATACTAAGATAAGTGCAGGGTCGTCACGCTGGGCCGCTTGGAGGATGTCATCCAGATCGACGAATGAATAAGGAGAGAGGAGAGCTACAATTCCTTGGTGGGCAGTGGTCCCTGCCCTGGCGTCCAGACGTTGCCGCTCGTGGGAGCGGATTTTGATGCCGAGCTCCCGCGCCTGGGCGAGAATTTCCACAACAGTGCGGTTCTGTCCACTCCGGCTTACCCAGATTTCCCTGACCCTGTGGCCACGAGCTGTAAGCGCTTCGCGGATGGGATGAATGCCGTAAATAGTTTCTATCATGTAAAGTGCAGATTTTAGCCCGGATTATTCATGAACCGCAGAATATCGAAGTGAAAAGCATTGTCTCATTGCTTTCAAAAACTTCTGCTGTTCGAAATTCCTTGTTCGACCTGCCCGCCATCGCGAGCCGCTCAGGCGAGGCGGGCGGGTATTCGATATTCGGATTTTGACCCGTCTGTTATTCAGGCGGCTGAAGTAGATTCAAGACTCGCGGAAGAACGGCCTGTCGCCGGCAACCTGTGGAGAGGATGATAGCTGCGAGCGCCTCTACAGCTTCCTCCAAAACATCATTGATTATCAAGTAATCATACCAAGACGCCTCTCCAAGTTCTCTGGAGGCGTTGTCCAGCCTGGCCTCTACATCCCTCCCCTGTTCGGTACCCCTTCCACTAAGTCGTTTCTCCAAGGTTTCACGATCAGGCGGCAGAACAAAAATGAAACAGGCGCGGGGAAAATGCTCTTTCACCTGACGAGCACCCTGGACGTCAATCTCCAGAAGCAGGTCCCGCTGGTCATTCAATTGTTTTTCTAGCTGCGCCCGAGAAGTTCCGTAATAATTCCCGTGGACTTGGGCACACTCAACAAAAGCACCCGCCTCTTTCATCGCAAGAAAAGTCTCCAATGAGACGAAATGGTAGTCTCGACCCTCTGACTCTCCTTGGCGCGGTGCCCTGGTGGTGTAGGAAATCGAGTAGGCGAGCTTGGGAAATCTCTTCCGCACCCCCGTCCGCAAGCTTGATTTTCCCACCCCTGATGGGCCAGACAGCACGAAGAGTTGCCCGGTAGAGTCCATCACTTTATCTTGCTATCGCCATCTTTGCCAAGAGAATCGGCCATAAACCGTTGGGCAATTGTCTCAGCCTGCACTCCGGAAAGAATGACATGATTGCTGTCGGTGATGATGATTGCTCGAGTGCGTCGCCCCATGGTGGCATCAATGAGTTTCTTCGCCATCTTGGCGTCCTCTTTCAGCCGCTTCATTGGTGCAGAGCCAGGGGAAACAATAGCAACTACTCGATCCACCACCACCGTGTTACCAAAGCCGATGTTTAGAAGTCTTCCCTCCATTTCAACTCCACCTTCCGACGAATGGTGCCCTGAGGCAATTTCGCCCACGCTGCATTAAGACCAGATCCGAGTCCAGAACTATCCTGACGTTCGTCAGTTCAGACTTTCACCTTGCCTTTTTTGCCTCAGTTGTTCCAGCCCCTATTCAACGTTTTGTAACTGTTCCCGGAATCTCTCGAGCTCTGTCTTCATCTGGATTACTTTTTGAGCGATCTCCAGATCGTTAGCCTTAGAGCCTATGGTGTTGACCTCCCGGTGCATTTCCTGCATGAGAAATTCAAGCTGGCGTCCACGGGGCCCGCTTGCCTCGAGAAGATCCCGGAACTGTTGGATGTGACTTTGAAGGCGTACCACCTCCTCGGTGATATCGCTTTTATCGGCGAAAAACGCAACCTCTTGAGCCAAACGCGTTTCATCCAACTCCGCCTCACCAAGCAGATCCTGAATCCGTTTCTGTAGTCGATCCCGGACGTCCTGAACCACAAGTGGTGCCCGTGCTTCAACCTCGTTGTTCAGGGCCTCAAGTTGATCCAGCCTGCCGCTGAGATCGGTCTCGATGGCTCCTCCCTCCTCTCTACGCATCTGGAGGCAGTTGGTCACGGCCTGATCGAGAGCCGTCTCCACGACTCTCCAAGCTTTTCCTCTGCTCTCCTCGTCTTCTTGGAAAGCAAACAGGTCCCGGAAATTTAGAAGAGATTCCAACCTGAGATCCCCTTCGAGTCCCAGTTCCTCTTGGAGAATAAGAAGCAGCCTTTTGTACGTTTTGGCCAGCTCGGCATCTACAGTGAGATGCTGTACCTTGTCCAAAGTATCATCGACAAGAACACTGACCTCTATGCGTCCTCTGGAAAACTGCGAACTGACCCTTTTTTTAATATCCTCTTCAAAATAGCTGTATTTGCGAGGTAATTTAATTCGGATATCACAGAAGCGGTGATTGAGTGTCCGGAGCTCAATAGTGAACCGGTAACCGTCAGTCCCGGCCTCGCCACGTCCAAAAGCGGTCATGCTATGAAGCACTATTCTACTCCGTCTTGCCAATAAAATCGTTTGCTTTAGACCACAAAGGGCACAAAGCGATGGAATTTCAGATTGTTGATTGTAGATTGCAGATTGCGATGTCTTCCAGTTCCTAATTGTTTCAATCTACAATCTCAAATCTTAAATCTCAAATATCCTTTGTTCGCTCCGTGCTCTCTGTGGTTCCTTCCCCCCCCGTGCAGTTGAAGCAAATATTTCTGTCTCAAGGCTCGAAGCCAGTTCCGTACTTTGAGTTCTGCATAATCTGGGTAGGTCCAAGCCAGCGGTCGATAGTCCCGGTCACGATAAATCAGGGTCAAATCTGCGTAGATGCCACG
>JAUVTM010000068.1 GCA_030601545.1 Syntrophobacterales bacterium | reverse complement strand
ATAATTTAAGACGGGTCCTATACTGGGCCCGTTTTTTTTATATATGGGCATGGGGCATGGGGCATAGGGCATAGAGCATAGGGCATGGGGCATAGGGCATAGGGCATAGGGCATGGGGAGACGGGAAAGTTATCCGTTATCCGTTAATCGTTATTCGGGTGTTCTCACTGAAGTCTTTGTCGGAGTCTAGATCTGAGATCATCGAACCCTGATTTTCCCGTATAACTAATAACGGATAACCAATAACGACGACTGTGTGCCTACTGCCTGCTGCTAGCTGCCCGCTGCCTGCTGGGAAACTACGATTGCATTTCGGTGGGGGATGCAGTAAAAAAGGAATCATGCAGGATACTGTTGCCCTGGTCCTGGCCGCTGGCAAAGGGACCAGGATGTATTCAGAGCTCGCAAAAGTTTTGCACCCCATCTGCGGTCGGCCAATGCTCTCCTACACGCTGATGGCAGTAGAAGAGCTTGGGTTTGATAGGGTGCTGGCGGTGGCGGGGCATCAGGCTGAACGCATCAAAGAGGTTTTTGCCGACGCCCAGGTGGAATGGGTATTGCAATCGCAGCAACTGGGAACCGCGCATGCTGTCCTGTGCGCTCTGCCGCAGTTGACGGACTTTGCCGGCTCAGTTCTCATCTGTTGTGGTGATACACCCTTGCTCACTGCAGAGACCTTACGCATGTTCCAAAACGAGCACGTTAGCAGTGATGCTGACCTCAGTGTGCTGAGCATGCTGCTGGACGAACCTGGAAGTTACGGCCGTGTTGTTAGAGATTCTGAGGGTAAGGTCGCAGGAATCATTGAGGCCAAAGACGCCAGCGAGCAGGAGCGCACCATTAGAGAGGTGAACACCGGGATCTATTGTGCCGGGGCAGCTTTGTTGCACGGTGTGATCCCAGCAATCAGTAATACTAACGCCCAGGGTGAGTACTATTTGACGGATATGGTAAAGCTGGCTTTGGAGCGCGGCTGGAAGGTGCAAGCCGTAGTTGCCTCCGATCCCATTGAATTTCTGGGTGTTAATACCGAAGAAGAACTCGCCTTAGCCGAGGAAGTAATTACGCAGCGCACTCAAGGGCACTAATTGTTCTGTGGGAGTGGCTTTCCAGTCGCGATCTAATGATGCGGCAATATTCAGAAAATCGCGGCTAACCTTCGACAGGCTCAGGTCGGGGAAAGCCGCTCCCACAAGTTCTCTATCAAAATCGAAATATAGGAACCTGAGGTAAAAATGTGCGGTATCATCGGACATATAGGTCAGAATGACTGTGTATCGCTGCTGGTGGACGGGCTGAAACGGTTGGAATATAGGGGCTATGACAGTGCCGGTATAGCGGTGGTCAGTGAGGGCATGATTGAAGTTCGGCGCTGTCAAGGGAAGCTCGCACAACTTGAGGCACTTCTTGGGGAACAGCCGGTGAGTGGTTCGGTAGGTATCGGCCATACCCGCTGGGCCACCCATGGTCCCCCTTCGGATATCAATGCCCACCCCCATAAAGTTGGCTCCGTCGCGGTGGTTCATAATGGGATCATCGAAAACTACCTTCCCCTGAAAAGGCAACTCATTGAGATGGGTTGTCAGATTAACTCTGAAACAGACACTGAGATTGTGGCACAACTCATTAATAATGAGATTGAAGCCGGTGCTCCATTCGAGGAAGCCGTGACCGCAAGCCTCCAGCTTATAGAGGGATCGTATGCACTGGTCATTTTAAATGAGCGGGAGCCGGACAAACTCATCGCAGTGCGGAAAGAAAGTCCTCTGGTTCTGGGACTGGGCTCTGACGCTTTACTGGTGGCCTCAGACATCCCTGCAATTTTGGGTCATACCCGGGAAGTGGTTTTTTTAGATGATGGTGAGATGGCTGTTCTCACCCAGGACTCATTCGAGATAAGAGGTCCAGATGGTGAAAGTCGAGAGAAGGAGGTGACTCACATCACCTGGAACCCGGTCATGGCTGAGAAGGCAGGATACACGCACTTCATGGAAAAGGAGATCTATGAGCAACCTCGTGCGGTTATTGATACCTTCAGGGGCCGGATAAGTGAGTCTTCCGGCGAGGTTTTTCTGGATGATCTAAATCTGAAAGACGAATTGATTCAGTCTTTGGACAAAGTCTTCATTGTGGCGTGTGGCACTTCATATCATGCCGGTTTGGTGGGGAAATTCTTGCTGGAGTCTTTCTGCGGCTTGCCGGTGGAAGTGGAGCTGGGTTCAGAGTTCCGTTACCGTGATCCCATCGTCACTTCAAAGACCTTGCAAGTTCTTATCTCCCAATCAGGCGAGACCGCGGATACCTTGGGCGCTTTGCGAGAAGGCCGCAAGAAAGGGGCATTTATTCTGGCCATCTCAAATGTAGTGGGCAGCAGCCTGGTGCGGCAGGCTGATGGTGTTCTTTACACTCACGCCGGCCCTGAAATTGGCGTTGCATCCACCAAGGCCTTCACAACCCAGTTGGTAGCACTCTACTTGCTGGCCCTTTATCTGGGCTTAAAATTGGGGAAGATTACTCTGGGGGAGAGTCAAGAGTGTATCCTGGAGCTGGTGAAGCTGGCGAAGAAAATGGAGACTGCCCTCGGTGAAGACCAGCTGATACGAGCTATTGCCCGTGAATACGCCAATGCGCGAGATTTTCTCTATCTGGGACGTGGAATCAATTATCCCATTGCCCTAGAAGGAGCCCTGAAACTCAAGGAAATATCCTATATTCATGCAGAGGGGTATGCGGCCGGTGAGATGAAACACGGCCCAATTGCCCTCATTGATGAGCACATGCCGGTGGTGGCAGTGGTGAGCCGTGGCTTGACTTTTGAAAAGATGCTTTCAAATATGGAAGAAGTGAAAGCTCGCCGGGGCAAAATAATTGCAGTGAGTGACGACTCGGATGAGGACCTTGCCGGGAAGGTTGACGCTCTCATTCCAGTACCGGCTACAACTCCGTTTCTGGCACCGATTCTGTTCACCATTCCCATGCAGTTGTTGGCGTATCATGTCGCGGTGTTCAGAGGAACTGATGTGGATCAACCGCGCAACCTCGCGAAGAGTGTGACGGTCGAATGACGCCGAGCGCAAAGCGCATAGCGCAGAGCGTGTATTTTGAGGAGCAAGGAGCTAGAATATTTCGGATTGCGGATTGCGGATTTCAAAATGCTAAATCCGCAAGTGACACCGGGAACCCGCCCTAAGGATGGGAGTCCGAAGGACAAATTCGCCTTAACAATTCGCAATTCGCAATTCGCAATTCAAAATTATTTCCCTATGCCCTATGCTCCATGCCTTTGTAATTGCTTGACTCCAAAGAGAGTGGGAGATTAGAATATTGGTACAATCTTGGACGTACGGCTGAGGGGAGAAATTATATGGACGAGGAAAATACTACCTTTCAGGGCGCTACCATAGCTGTGGAGGAAGAGACAGCTGAGCAAGACACCCCGTTTGACCGGCTGGAGTCGAGAATTGACACTCTTATAGAAAAGTATGAACAGCTGGTAAGCGTGCACAGTCAATGTGAAGAGAAGATGGCAGGGCAAGAGGCGCGCATCCGGGAGTTGGAGGTGAAACTGGGAAACTCGGAGCAGCAGAGATCGGAAATTCGTACTCGTCTGGATGCACTGATTAATAAACTCAGCCGTTTTTCCTAGGGGAGGCGCGATTTGATCCAGCAGGTGAAGATAGGGATACTGGGCCAGGAATATACCATTCACACCAAGGCCGATAAGGCTTACGTGGAAAGGGTGGCCCAGCATCTAGCTTCTAAATGCCAAGAGGCACAGGACAGGCTCCGCTCTTCTTCCCTGGCGACCATTGCTCTATTAGCTGCTCTGAACATTACGAGCGATTACCTCCAGAAGAAGGAGGCCTACGAGCAGTTGGTCAATCGGATAGAGAGTAAGCAGGAAAAACTCTCATCCGTATTGTCCGAAAGTCATTGATACCCCTGCGGTATTGGTGATTGGCAGCTCTTTTGCGGGTCCAACATTGCCTCTAATGAGGGGTAGTTCAAGAGGGTTTAGGGCTGCTGCTCGACCGCATTGAAGATAATAAGGAAAAAAATTCGCAAATATTGTATTCTTAAGGAAAACAGTGCCCCTGCGGTGTTGGTGATTGGCAGTACGTTCTTGAGCCAACATTTAAAGAACGGGGACCCTTCCTTGGAACGGTGTGTCGCGTCGTCTTGTACGAAGCGCCTAAAGGACCAATAGGGACCCCACCTGGTCAAACCAGGTTCAAAACAACCTGCCAACACGGCACGCTTGCGGGGGATTTTTTTTTATCTTGCTTAAATCATTATTTTTCGCTATTTTTTCTATACCGCTCAAGAGGTTTCCTTGGCGGATTCCTTGTAAGGCGGAGTGATGGTACATATCCGGTGTTGTTTGACTAAAGGGGTCGGGGATCGGGTCCCTGCCCAAGGCTTGAATGGGGTAACTCGTAACCATCGCCGTTTCATGTGAGAAGATTTTTTTGAGCTTGCCTTTATAGGCGGCGTGCAAATAAGCTGGCGATTCAGCGGCTTGCCCAAATCCTCTCAACAGCTGTCAGTAGAGACAAGCTGTTTAAATAAGAGCCTTTTTAAGGGCCCAATGTAAAGAAATCTTGAACCAATCATCAGAAAGGAGGAATTGTAAGCCCCTTCAATAAGAAGGCTTACTTCGGGTGTCATCTGCGGAGAGAAGTGGTTTGAGGAAACCGCATTTCTAGTGGACAACACCACCCTACCCTGAATTTCTCACCGGAATGTTCCGTGGCCTCGTTTGACGGCCTTGCGCTTCCCTACGTGTTTGTTTGCCATTAAGCCTCTGGAGCTCAGTTTCTGTGCTGATTGGGAGCAGTTTGCTCTCTGTTTCTAAAGAGTTACACAGCCCCGGTATACGTGGGAGTTATAATTATGACCGCTACAACAATGTTATTGATCTTGTCTGGGACCCTACTTGGTGCTCTGGTAGGAGCCTTCATAGTCAAGAAAAGTATGGAAGCACGAATGGCATCCACCACAAATGCGGCCCAGAAGATCATCAATGAAGCCACGAAGGAAGCTGAAACCCTGAAAAAGGAGGCGACACTTCAAGCGAAAGACAGTCTGTATCAAATGAAGGTTGATTTCGAGCGGGAGACCAAGGACACCCGAAGAGAATTACAAAATGCTGAGCGCCGGATATTGCAAAAAGAGGACAATCTAGAAAAGAAGAGTGAGCTTTTTGACAAAAGGGAGAGTAATCTTGCCCGGCAGGAAAAAGCTCTCCTTCATCAAGAAAAGGAGCTGGCTGAGAAGGAAGGGACCCTGGATAAGCTCATCCAGGAACAGCGGACCCAGCTCGAACGCGTCGCTGGAATATCATCCACCGAGGCCAAGGACATGCTGATAAAGTCCATGGAGTCTGAGGCGCGCCACGATGCTGCCAGGCTCATAAAGCGGATCGAGACAGACACTCGAGAATCTGCTGCAAAACAGGCAAGGAAAATCATATCCTTGTCCGTCAAGCGCTACGCTGGGGACTATATAGCGGAGAAAGCAATTTCAGTCGTCGCTCTTCCCAATGAGGAGATGAAGGGAAGAATTATAGGCCGCGAGGGACGTAATATCAGAGCCATCGAAGCCGCAACCGGTGTTGATCTGATCATAGACGACACACCGGAGGCTGTAATTTTGTCTGGATTCAACCCTATTCGCCGCGAGGTGGCGCGCTTGGCTCTGGAGCGCTTGATTAGTGATGGCCGCATACATCCGGCCCGAATTGAGGAAATTGTTGAAAAGGCAAATCAGGAAGTGGACAACGCCATTCGTGAGGCTGGAGAGCAAGCAGCTTTTGACGTCGGGGGGCACGGTATACATCCTGAACTGATCAAACTGTTGGGAAAATTAAAGTACCGGACCAGCTACGGCCAGAATGTGTTGCAGCATTCATTGGAAGTCTCTTTTCTTTGCGGCATCATGGCCGCAGAACTTGGGATGAATGAAAAGCGGGCAAAGCGAGCCGGCTTGCTTCACGATATCGGCAAGGCAGTTGATCATGAGGTGGAAGGTCCGCATGCGACCATAGGTGCTGAACTAGCAAAGAAGTATGGAGAATCGTCTAAAGTGATTCACGCGCTTGCCGCTCACCATGAGGATGTGGAGCCAGAATCCGTTTTGGCGGTATTGGTGCAAGCGGCTGACACCCTCTCAGGAGCACGGCCGGGTGCCCGCAAGGAACTGATGGAAACCTATGTGAAGAGACTGGAGGAACTGGAAACAATTGCCAATTCCTACCGAGGAGTGGGTAAGTCCTATGCCATCCAGGCCGGCCGTGAACTGCGTATCATAGTTGAGAACGACAAGATTTCCGATGAAGAATCGGTGATGTTGAGCCGGGACATCGCCAAACAGATTGAGAATGAACTGAGTTACCCCGGACAGATTAAAGTGACCGTCATCCGGGAAACCCGGGCAGTGGAATATGCTAAGTAAGGGGGTTAAGCCAGTTACGCCGACTAAACCGGCTCAACCGAAAGATGACCTCCCATGAGAGCGAAGACTCCGGGATTGGTAAGGATTCTTTTTGTCGGAGATATCGTTGGCAAGCCTGGTAGATTGGTGCTCAGGAAGCTCCTGCCACAATTGATAGGGAGCCGGCAGATAGATTTTGTAATTGCCAATGCGGAGAACGCCGCCGGCGTAGCGGGGTTGACTCCTAAGGTGGCAGAAGAATTGCTGGAGATAGGCATCGATGTGCTTACCTCCGGAAACCATATCTGGAGGAAGAAAGAAATTGAACCGTACCTGAAAAACAGTGGGAGGGTGCTCAGACCGGCTAACTATCCACCAGGAGTGGTGGGAAAGGGACATGCGGTGCTGTCCACTGCAGGCGGTATCGCAGTTGGCATCATTAATCTTGAAGGTCGGGTGTTCATGAGTCCCCTGGAGTGCCCTTTCAGGGCGGCGAATGACCTTATAAGTAAACTATCAGAAAAAGCAACCATCCTCATAGTGGATTTCCACGCCGAAGCAACCTCAGAAAAGCAGGCACTCGGGTGGTATCTGGATGGGCGGGTGAGTGCTGTTGTGGGCACACACACTCATGTGCAAACAGCTGATGAGCAGATTCGCTCATCTGGTACTGCCTACATTACTGATGTGGGCATGACCGGGCCAACAGACTCCATCATTGGTATCAAGAAGGAAGAGGCCATTGCCCAGCTCATCACCCAAACCCCGAAGAAATTTACCGCGGCAAAGGGTGGAATCCAATTACAGGCCGTTCTACTTGATGTCTCACCGGAGGATGGACATACTCAGGAAATTGAACGCATCTGTAAGTCGATGGATGACTAGAAGCAAGCAGGCAGGCAGGAGATGGAGTCCTGGAGTGACTAAAAATTCCAAATAAATCACAATGACCAAAATTGTCCGCGCTTCGCTTGGACTGCCCACCCTGCGGGCGGGTCCCCAGTTTCAAAATTCCAAACCTGTGATGGTCATTGAATATTGGAATTTGGGATTTCATTGTAATTTGGTGCTTGGGATTTGATATTTTTCAGTGCTTCAATACTCCATGAGCCTTAAGCCTTATGCCCTGTGCCTTGGGCCTGATTTGTGTATGGAGGATGTGGTAGTTGACAAACGTTTATGACATTCTTGAGGAGCGGGGTTTCATAGAGCAGAGCACCGAGGCAGAGGCTTGTCGTCGGCTCCTTGAAAACCCGTCAACTTGCTATATCGGCTTCGATCCCACCGCATCAAGCCTGCACGTGGGCAGCTTGCTACCCATTATGTCCTTGGCTCACATGCAGCGCTGCGGCCACCGCCCCGTCGCCTTGGTGGGTGGGGGAACTGCTTTGGTTGGTGACCCCAGCGGCAAAACAGAAATGCGCCAGATGCTCAGCCGCGAAGAGATCAATGCCAACGGTGAGAAGTTGAAGGTCCAGTTAAGCCGGTTCATTGATTTCGAAGCGGGGAGGGCCATGCTTGTCAACAATGCCGATTGGCTGGCGCCATTGAATTATATCGAGTTTCTACGAGATATTGGCCGTCACTTCAGTGTGAACCGCATGCTGAGTGCGGAGAGCTATAGGATGAGGCTGGAAACCGGTCTGAGCTTTATTGAGTTCAACTACATGCTATTGCAGGCTTATGACTTCCTGTATCTTTTTGACGATCACGGCTGCAGGGTTCAAATGGGTGGCAGCGACCAGTGGGGTAATATTGTCGCAGGGGTGGACCTGGTCAGGCGGATACGGCAAAAGGCGGTCTATGGTATAACCTTTCCCCTGATTACTACCGCGAGCGGCGAGAAAATGGGAAAGACAGCGAAGGGAGCTGTGTGGTTGGATGCTCAGCTAACTTCGCCTTACGAGTACTACCAGTATTGGATTAACACGGAAGACCAGGACGTGGCGAGATTCCTCGCATATTTTACTTTCCTGCCCATGGAAGAGATTCATGCGGTTGAGGGGCTGCAAGGTGCGGATTTAAATCTGGTAAAGACCATCCTTGCCTATGAGGTCACCAAAATCACCCATGGGGAGGCTGCAGCTACTGCTGCCCAGGCAGAGTCTGAGGAGATTTTCGGAGCCCGGAGTATTCCGGACGATCTTTTGCCTGGCAGTGGGGTTCGAAGACAGCCAGCAGCAGAAGCTGACGGCGCCGCTGCTGGAGTGCCTACCACAGTCATCGGTTCAAGCCGGTTGAGCCAAGGGATTCCCGCCTTTGAGCTTTTTGCGGAGGTGGGATTATGCTCTTCCAGGGGGGAAGCAAGGCGTCTTATCAAGCAAGGAGGAGGCTATATAAACGGCCGACGGATCGAAACCTTTGACGAAAGGGCCACCCTGGACCAGCTGGAAGAGGGGGAAATACTCCTACGGGCTGGGAAGAAGAAGTATCATAG
>JAUVTM010000134.1 GCA_030601545.1 Syntrophobacterales bacterium | reverse complement strand
ATGGGCTACGCCGGTCAGATCTCTCTTGGGCACGCGGCCTTTTTTGGTCTGGGAGCCTATACTTCGGGAATACTCTGTACAAAGTTCTCCATGTCGCCTTGGCTGGCAATGGTTGCAGGCGTTGGAATTACAGGGCTGGTGGCCTACATTGTGGGAGTGCCGTCCCTGAAATTGAAAGGACACTATTTGGCCATGGCAACCCTGGGTTTTGGGGTTATCGTCCAAATCTTTTTCAATGAGGAAGTGAGCCTTACCGGTGGGCCTTCTGGGTTTTCGGACATCCCAGGATTATCCATTCTGGGGTTTAGCCTCGACAATGACCTCTGTTACTACATACTCGTGTGGTTTCTGGTGCTGCTGACCTTAATCTTTTCTCTCAATGTGATCCACTCCCGCATTGGTCGAGCCCTGCGCTCTTTGCACGACAGTGAAGTGGCTGCGGATGCCATGGGTGTTGAAACCTCAAGGTACAAGATCATCATTTTTGTATTGAGTGGAATGTATGCTTCTATTGCCGGCAGTCTCTACACTCACTATGTGGGTTTCTTGAGCCCTAGTTCTTTTGATTTCTTTCTTTCGATAAAATTGGTAATGATGGTTGTGGTGGGCGGCATGCATAACATCTGGGGAGCACTGCTCGGCACGTGGCTACTGACTTTTCTGGGTTACGAATGGCTGCATGTATTCCGTGACTTTGATATTCTTATTTATGGTGCTATTCTCCTCGCTGTTGTAATGTTTTTGCCCGATGGACTGGTTGCCCTGGTGCCGCGAATGTCCCGTGTTTGGAAACGAGGTTGAGGCACTGAGTTTTAACCCCTCCTTTGATGAAAAAAGTTAGATGAATACCGAAAGTTCCCCTGTTTTCCTCCACGTAGAGAACCTGGAAAAGTCCTTTGGGGGCGTCCAGGCCTTGAAGGGCCTCAGCTTCAACGTGCCTCAAGGAATCATCAAGGCGATCATTGGACCGAATGGGGCGGGGAAGACCACGCTGTTCAATGTGATCACCGGTATTTTACCCCCAAATGGTGGAGCTATTGCCCTGAATGGTATTTCCATTGAAGGTCGCAAGGCTCGAGAGATCGCTCGGCTGGGTGTATCCCGCACCTTTCAAAACGTTGAAGTGTTTGGTCGCATGACTGTTCTGGAAAATGTGATGGTGGGAAGGCATATCCAGAGTCGAGCCGGAATTATCAGCACCGGCTTTAGACTGCCAGGAATGCGTCGGGAAGAGCGGCAGATCCGGGAAAGCGCGATGCAACATCTCACATTCGTCGGGCTGGAGAACAGAGCAACGGAGTTGGCTGGTAATCTGCCACTGGGGGAACAAAAGCTGCTTGAGGTGGCGCGGGCGCTGGCCACTGACCCAAAAATACTGTTGCTGGATGAGCCTGCTGGAGGACTCAATACCAGGGAGACTGAGGGGCTGGCGGCTTTGATCCACCGAATTCTCGAACAGGGGATTACAGTTGTGCTGGTTGAACACGACATGAATCTGGTAATGGATATTTCTGATGAGATTCTGGTCATGAACTTTGGTGAAAAGATTGCGGAGGGCACACCGAAACAGATCAAAGATGATCCCCGGGTGATCAAAGCTTATCTGGGGGAAGAAGTCGACTATTCAGATCTCTAACGCTAGTCAGCGAGCAGCGGACAGCTAGCAGCAGGCAAGATAAAGTTATTGGTTATTCGTTAATAGTTATACGAGAAAAAGATTCGGCGATTTAAAACTTTTTGCGGGTTTAAAGATTCCTCGAACATACCGAATAATGATTAACGATTAACGTATAACGTATAACTTCCAATGTTCAATGTGAAATGAGAAATGTGAGATGAGAAGCTGACTTCTTGCTTTTACTCACTAATGGATAGTCTTACTTGTGCTCTGCAAACGGGATGGATTAATAGATGTTGACCCTAAAGAGCGTCCATACCTACTACGGCAATATTCACGCTTTGAAGGGTGTGTCTCTTCATGTGAAACAAGGCGAGATAGTGACCCTGATAGGCGCCAACGGCGCCGGTAAGACCACGGTTTTGAATACAATTTCTGCAATTACTCCCGCCAGCCGGGGCTCCATTGCCTTTGAAGGTCAGGACATTACTCGAATGCCAGCCGAGCAAATCGTTCGCAGCGGTATTTCGCACGTACCCGAGGGACGCAAGATTTTCGCCACCCTCAGCTTGCGAGACAATCTTGAGATGGGTGGATTTATCCGTCGGAACAGAGGGGACGTACTGGCAGATATGGCGTATTTCAAAGAGAAATTTCCCATTCTTGCTGGCCGCTGGAACCAGATGGCTGGTACGCTGAGCGGTGGCGAACAGCAAGTGTTGGCAATCACTCGAGCCCTCATGGCTCGGCCCAAGCTTCTTATTCTCGACGAGCCTTCCATGGGGCTCTCACCGTTACTTGTGAAGGAAACCTTTAAAATCATTAAAACATTGCGTCAGGAGGGAACCACTATTTTGCTGATTGAGCAGAATGCCCGAGCCGCTCTGCACATAGCAGATCGCGGCTACGTGCTGGAAACAGGAAAAATCGTTCTCCAAGGGAAGTGTCAGATGCTGCTCGAACATAACGAAGTAAAGCGAGCCTATCTGGGGAAGGGTTATAGGGAGGTATGGGAAGATTAAAATTTCAAAGTCCGTGGTCCGTTGAGCTCACTTCGTTCGCCGCCAAGCGCAGAGCGCCAAGCGCATAGCGTGAAATACCGTAAACGGTTAATGGTAAACGGTGAACAGTTGCAGGACCATGCTTTAATCCGTTTACCGTTCACCCTTTACCGTTTACCAAAACGCTATGCGCTATGCACTATGCGATTCGGGACAACTGGCCCGCCTTAGGCGGAACAACGGACACTCCGACGGAGTTGGAGGCCATGAAAATTTGGGATCAAGAATACGAATGTATGTCAAGGGATGAGCTCGGGCAGTTGCAGCTTGAAAGGCTGCAGGCAACGCTCAATCGGGTTTACAAAAACGTCTCTTTCTATCGTAAGAAATTCGATGAGCTGAGGTTTGAACCTGAGGATCTGGTTGAGCTGGATGATCTAAAAAAACTGCCTTTCACTTGCAGTCGTGACCTCAGCGACGCCTACCCTTATGATCTCTTTGCTGTGCCCTTGCGTGAAGTGGTGCGGGTCCATTCTTCCTCAGGCACCACCAAGCCTGTTGTGGTGGGCTATACACGACAGGACCTCAAGCACTGGAGCGAGCTCGTAGCACGGATTCTTACCGCCGGGGGAGTCACCGCTGACGATGTGGTGCAAGTCACTTTGAACTACGGACTCCTCACAGGAGGCTTGGGACTTCATTATGGTGCCGAGCTCATCGGTGCATCAGTCCTTCCTACCTCGGTGGGGCGTACAGAACGGCAAGTGACGATCATGCAAGACTACCGCACTACGGTTTTAGTGGCTACTCCTTCTTATACCTTGGTTATTGCCGACCGTATGGAAGAGATGGGGATCGACACAAAGTCGCTTACCCTCAAATATACCATGCTTGCCGGCGAACCGTGGACCGAAGAAATGCGCCAGGAGATTGAGGATCGCCTCTATGTAAAGGCTACAGACAACTACGGTCTCAGCGAGATAATGGGACCTGGCGTAGCCGGCGAGTGTCTTTACCAGGCGGGAATGCATCTCAATGAGGATCACTTCATTGTCGAGGTGGTGGACCCCAAAACTGGCAAGGGCTTGGAGCCGGGGGAGGTTGGAGAACTGATCATAACCACCATTACCAAAGAGGCATATCCACTGATCAGGTTCCGGACCGGGGATCTTTGTTCCTTGCAATACCAAGACTGCCAATGTGGTCGAACCCTGGTGAGGATGAGCAGAGTGTTAGGCCGTTCCGATCAAGTGATCATAGTCAAAGGAATCAACATCATTCCCAGCCGGGTAGGTGACCTCCTTGAAGAGATCCAGGGAGCTAGGCCGCCCTATCAGTTGGTGGTGGAACGAGACGGCCATTTGGACAGCCTCACGGTACTGGTGGAGGTTTCTGAAGAGCTGTTCTTTGATAAAATGCGGGAGCAGCGGTCCTTAGTGGAGAGAATGCGTGAAAAGGTCGCGGGGGGAATAGGAGTCACCCCACGAATAGTTCTGGTCGAATCCGGGTCAATCGATGGGAAGACGGAGACCGCCCCCGGGGTGGTTGACCGCAGGAAGCTATCCCAATAATGGAATGTTAGTTGTCCGTCGTCAGTTGTCCGTTGCCAAACTCAGCATAGGGCAAAAAGCTTGGAGCATGGAGTGAATGAAAGAAAGATACTTACCCCATGCCCTTTGAGGCGAACGGAGTGAGCTCAACGGACCACGGACCGCGGACCACTGACATCTTTAAGTTAAGAGGTTAGCAATGCATGAACTACTAACAGCCCAACCGGGCAGCAAAAAACTGCTTCTTGGAAACGAGGCGATTGTCCGAGGGGCTCTGGAGGCAGGCATCTCCTTTGCCACCACCTATCCTGGAACTCCTGCCTCGGAGATCGGTGATAATTTCTATAGGATCTCCCAGGAAACAGATCTTTATTTCGAATATTCAGTAAATGAGAAAGTGGCCCTGGAAACTGCTGCTGCAGCCGCAATCTCCGGGTTGCGTACCATGTGCAGTATGAAGCATGTGGGTTTGAATGTGGCGGCTGACCCGCTTATGACACTTGCCTATGTGGGAGTGAAGGGGGGCTTGGTTGTGGTTAGCGCTGACGATCCGGCCATGCACTCCAGTCAAAATGAGCAGGATAATCGCTACTACGCCAAGCTCGCAGGATTGCCCATGCTGGAGCCGGCCAACTCTCGGGAAGCCCTGGAGATGACTCGGGCTGCCTTTGAGCTCTCCGAGGCCTATCAGATTCCTGTATTGTTGCGCACCACCACCAGGGTGAACCACAGTCGTAGCCCTGTGGAAGTGGGTTTGCTCCAGCCACCACGTCGTACTGGCGCTTTTAAAAAAGATCCCTTCAACCTGGTACCAGTGCCCATGGTAGGGCGCAGGCTACATGTGGAACTACTTGAAAAGATGGATAAAATGGGGGCTGATGCCAGTGGTTCCCCTTTCAATAAAGTGGAAGGGAAGGGCAGTTGGGGGGTGGTGACCAGCGGGGTGAGCTACAACTATGTTGCGGATGCCATCAGAGAACTGGACATAGCCGACCGGGTTAGAGTGCTGAAGATGGGCATGACCTACCCGTTTGCTGACGAGATCTGTCTTGATTTTTTCAAAGGGGTGGAGCGAGTCCTGGTGGTGGAAGAACTGGAGCCGTTTTTGGAAGAAAAGCTCAAGATACTTGCCCAGGAAAATGGGCTCACCCTAGAAATCAGAGGCAAAGGAGAAGGACTATTACCGCGGTACTACGAATTTGACCCAGTTCAGGTGAAATCTGTAATGGCTCGGTTTTTCCAGGTCAATTATCAGCCGGCGAAGGTGAAAATAGAATCGGCTCTTCCACAGCGCCCGCCAAATCTCTGTGCTGGATGTCCACACCGGGCCTCCTACTATGCTGTGAACCAGGCCCTGGGCGATGCCACAGCCATCTATCCCACAGATATTGGTTGCTATACCCTCGGTATTTTGCCGCCGCTCGAGGCGGCTGATTTTCTTCTTTGCATGGGATCCAGCGTTTCTAGCGCTGGTGGTTTTGCGAAAGCTCAGGAGGAGCCGGTGGTGGCTTTTATCGGTGATTCGACTTTCTTTCATTCTGGAATTACCGGGTTGATCAATGCGGTTTACAATGACCACAACTTTATTTTGGTCATATTGGACAACGGCACCACTGCCATGACGGGGCAACAGCCCCACCCTGGGATTGAGCTTACTCCCGAAGGACGCCAACCTCCTAAAGTGGACATAGAGGCTGTAGTAAGGGGATGTGGTGTAGATCAGGTAGAGATAGTGAATCCCCTTCAAGTAGACAAGACAATTGCGGTAATTAAGGAAATGCTCGAGGACAAGCAGCGCCCGGGAGTTAAAGTGGTCATCTCCAAATCGCCTTGCCCGTTATTCGAAAGGCGTGTC
>JAUVTM010000256.1 GCA_030601545.1 Syntrophobacterales bacterium | reverse complement strand
CACGATCACCTTGTCAAATCGGTGCGCCACTCCAACTTCCAACAATAGAGGCACATCAACCACAACCACCGCATTCTGAGCCGAAGTCGTCAATTGTTCAAATCTACGGTTTATTTCTTTCATCACTTCCGGATGCACAATTGCGTTCAGCTTGCTCCGCTTTTCAGGATCGGCAAAAACCAGCCTCCGCAGCTTGCTCCGGTTTAGCCTGCCGTCAGGATGAAAGAACTCCGGACCGAAAACCTGCTGCAGTTCCAGCCAGGCCGGAAGCCCAGGCAGGACCACCTCCCGGGCAACCTTGTCGGCATCCAGAACCTTTGCCCCCAAACGCGTAAAACCTTTGGCCACCTTGCTCTTCCCGGAAGCTATTCCACCAGTTAAGCCGACCTTGAGCATGTGGTTACACCCTCATATTATGAAATCCGACTGACGCAATGCAAGTAAGGCCTGAGCCAGCGCAAAATGAAACGGAGACAGGGAGAGACGGCGACGCGGGATCTGGAGCAGGCAGCGAGCAGGAGGCAGCTGGCAGCAACGAAGACTTTATGTGGAAAACTGCCAGCTGATAGCTGCAAGCTGCTTGCTGGAAAAGCGCCGCATCACACCTTTACCGGCTCAGCCCGAAGCACTCTGGTCATACGTCCGCAAAAACTCGAGTAGGTCGCTCATGTCCTCCGGCATCGGTGCCGATAGATCGAGCCGCTCACCAGTGGCGGGGTGCTCCAGCACTAACCTGCGGGCATGGAGCATTTGGCGCTTCACCTTGCTAAGGCGAGCGCGCACCAGGGGATTCTGTACAGATTGAACCCTCTTTTTGCCGCCATAGGTGGTATCTCCCACCACTGGATGATGACCGTGGGCAAAATGTACCCGGATCTGATGGGTCCTGCCGGTCTTGATCACCACCTTCACCACAGAAACGTCCCCAAACCCATCCTCTAGCCACCAGGAGGTGAAAGCCTCACGGCCGCTAGCTAATACCCCCATTTTCTTGCGATTTTTTGGATGTCTCTGAATAGGAGCTGTGAATTTGCCAGAGGACTGGTGCAGCCGACCATAAACCAGAGCAGTGTACTCCTTGTGGACGTGCCTCTCCTTAAATAGGCTACTTAGATGGCGGTAGGCGGGATTGTTCTTCGCCACCACCAAAATTCCGCTGGTATCCTTGTCCAGCCTATGTACAATGCCTGGTCTCAGCGGCCCCCCCAGATCAGCCAGCTGGTCACAATGATGGAGGAGACCGTGTACAAGGGTGGATTTTCGGTGGCTGGCAGCCGGATGAACCACCAGACCAGGGGGTTTGTTGATCCCGATCAGATGCTCGTCTTCAAAAATTATCTGCAAGGGGAGCGGTTCAGGCGTTAGTTCAGGAGGGGGAGGTGGTGGCAGACAGACTGAAACCTGCTCTCCGGGTCTCAGTCTGTAACTCGCCTTCTGTGGTTTGCCGCTAACGTGGACGTGGTTGTTCTCGATGAGCCGCTGAACCTGATTGCGAGACAGTTCTAGGTCCATGCGGCTCAAGAACACGTCAAGCCTGGAGCCCGCATCTTGCTGAGAGACTTCGAACCTATATTCGGACACACTCCCCTTCAGTCGAAACGGCAACTGGGTGACGCGGCGACACGGCGAAAAATGTGACTTACAGCAACAACAGTCTTTTCGCCGGTTCGCCGTATCTCCGTATCTCCGCGTCGATCCGTTGCTCGGCGCACCGCCGTCGTTTGTCTACCTAGGCGGAAAAGATGGCCGTACGGTCGGCGCAACTAATGACGGCGCTGCCTTGGTTCATCCTTGAGTGTGGTAAAAATCATGCGACCAGCAGTGGTCTGAAGGATGCTGGTTACTGAGGCTTCCACCTCCTGACCAAGATGCCTGCTGGCATTTTCAACCACCACCATGGTGCCATCGTCCAAGTAGGCAACGCCCTGCCCCTGCTCTTTGCCCTCCCTCATAATTTGCAGGTGAAGCACCTCGCCAGGCAGAACCATCGGTTTGAGGGCATTGGCCAGTTGATTGATGTTGAGGACAGACACCCCCTGGAGCTGCGCCACCTTGTTCAGATTGAAATCGTTGGTGATAATTTTGGCATTCATCTCCCGGGCAAGGGCAACGAGCTTGGCGTCCACCTCTTTGATATCCGGATAATCCTCGTCTACCACTCTCACCTCGACAGCATCACCCTTTTGCATACGATTAAGGATGTCGAGGCCCCTTCGCCCTCTGGCGCGCTTGAGGTTGTCCGCAGAATCGGCGATGTACTGCAGTTCTTGCAGAACAAACTGGGGGACGACCAGTGGACCTTCCAAAAAATCGGTTTCGCAGATGTCTGCAACGCGCCCATCGATGATGACACTGGTATCGAGAATCTTGCCGCCGTTCTTCTTATGCGACCCTTTGGCAAAAAAACCCCAACCCGGCCATTTGAACTCCTCCACTTTTTTACCTCCCAAAACCAGGCCGATGTATCCAAAGACACAGCTCAAAATCACCGAGATGGATATGCGGATGGCGCTATTCTGCAGGGCGCTGAAGGCATAACCCATCAATTGGGCAATTACCAGCCCGAGGAAAAGACCGAAGGTACCGCCAAAGATCACCTTGAGTGGTGCTTTTTTTATGATTTTTTCTATGGATAATGCGAGGAGTGCAAAAATGAATCCGACAAGTGCCCCTATCCATTTAATCCAAATACCCAAGGTGTGTGAAATTGGCAGATGCGATGCCAGCAGGTATCCGCTTACCGAACAAGCCAGAACCAGAAGCAAACGGAGAACAGTCTGGGCTATGTGCACGCTTTATTCACCTCCTTTCTTAACTTGGGGCTTCGCCCCAAGCGGAATTTTGGCATCATGCAATTTTTAACCACTGAGATCACAGAGGAAAGCAAAACAGCAAATATTATGTTATTGATATTTCTTTGTGGTCTCTGTGTTCTCTGTGTTCTCTGTGGTTTAATGCTTAGCCCTGTGGCCGCTTACCCAACGACTAACTGGGCAGTTTTTTCAAGAGCCAAAAATACCGTGAATGTTCTTTTCCACTTGGCTCTCATCCAAATCTTGGGCTATGGATATCTCTTTCACCAGAAGGCTGCGGGCAGTGTCCATCATTTTTCTCTCACCAAAGGAGAGTTCCTTGTCCTCACGAAGGATA
>JAUVTM010000205.1 GCA_030601545.1 Syntrophobacterales bacterium | reverse complement strand
ACCCCCTGGCAGCCAGAAATGCACCCATAAAGGCAAAGGGGAGGGCAAACACCGTGTGTTCTATTTTGATCATTGTTAATATCAGCTTTAGCTTGTTCAGCATGGTTTTAACCAGATGTCGGTGGTACGTTGCTCAAATCGTTCAATTCGTTGAAATCGCAATCCAAATCGCGGCTGAAAGCCGCTCCCACAGGATAATCTCTGCTCTATGCCTCAATTGTGTCCTTTGTGGTGAACAATCAGAATCCACTATTAGATTTCGCTACTCTTTCGCCGCGTCTCCGCGTCCCCTTGTCTCCGCGTCGTTCCGCATTATGTTTGTCGTCTCATTACTCAACCGTCGTTCGGCTGTAGTCCTCCCTTCAGTCTCCAGAAAATTGAGCGGTACCCGCCTACTCAACTCCCCCGTCTCGTAAAGCATGTCAAAAAAAAGTCTCAACCCTTTCTGTTTGTCACCATCCAGATCGTATTCTATGGTCTGCAAGTATTGCACACACTCTTGTCGGGAAAACCAGGAACACTGGTCTACCGCCGTGGCTATCTCTTCCAGATGGCCAAGCCCGTATTCTTTTGCTGCCAGCAGTGTTGCGTGCGCTTGATGGACCAGCCCGTCTCTCTGGGCCAGTGCCTCACGACGTAAGGCCCAGACCGCAAACACAAAGGGATGTCCGGTCCACTCGTGCCAGGCAGCGCCCAAATCCAGCGCGATTGCGACTTCCGGATTCTGGCGCAATTGCAAGGCATCGTCACCGATGGCCAGAACCGCCTGGGCACCGGCCGGCCACCGTGAACCGCGAGCATGGTAATCTGTTACCCGGTACCGTGGTGCCACGGTAAATCTGCGGGCAAACAGTAATTTCAGCAAAGCTATGGAAGTGTGGGACTTGGGCGTCAGCAGAATTTCTTGGCCTTCCAGTTTTGGTAGAGGTACCCTGGAAAGCAATAAAACTGAGCAGACCTCTTTCTTACAGCTTATGGAAAGATCCGGCAGCAATAGATACTTCTCGAAATGGCGCCCATATTCTATGGATGAAACCACTCCCAGATCTAGTTGGTCAGCAGCAAGCAAAGCGTTGAGCACAGCAGGAGTGCCATCGATAATATCGAAATCATGTTGAACCGCGCCACTCTCCAGAGGGTGGAAAATAGGCAAAGTATTAATGAAACTCACCTTGCCAACTCTAATCCTCTCAGTGACCTCTAGATCAGCCATTCCAAAGCTCCTTGGCAGCCTGCCGCGATAATGGACTCGATATCCGTGGCTGCGACCCGGATGGCAAGCCATCGTTTGCTTTTCTCTAGGCTGCCGTAGTGTGATGCCAGCCCCAGGTTCCGGGCACCATGAAAAGTGGCCATGTTAAGGACAACATCAGGACCAATGCCGCACTTGTCTACCAGTACGGTCATTTCCTTGAAAAGATTAAGGTCAGCGTTGCTGGCCAAACTGTCAGTTCCAATAGCGCAGGGGACTCCTGCATCCAAAAGCTGCCTCACCGGCGCCAGACCATTACCGATAAAAAGATTACTGCGCGGACAGAGGCAGACTCCCGCTCGGGAACGTTGCAACAGTTGAATCTCCTCTTCGCTCACGTGAACGACATGGACACAAAGGCTAAGGGAATCGAGAAAACCCAGCCGCTCCAAATAGGTTACCGCGCCACAGCCAGGGGGCTGCCACCTGCCAGGTTCCATGCCGCGTTCTTCCAGGAGATCTCTAAGAGGGCCTTTGCCGGTGCGGAGAAAGAGGATCTCTTCTTCAGATTCGGCAGCGTGTACCGAAACAACCTTTGCTCGCTCACTGGTCCAAGCTTTCGCCTCCCTGAGCAGTGATGCAGAGGTTGTGTAGGGAGCATGGACCGCCAGACTCACGTTCTTTTGGCCGTTTGCCAGTATCCTCCCAGCAGGATGGGGAAGTCTATCCATGGCAGCCTCAAGACTCTCGGTCTGCAAACCAAACAGTTCCACAAACGTTCGCACCACTAAGGTGCCATCACTGTCTTCTCCGGTAAAAGTGGCAGAGGAATCAATGTCCCCAACGATTCCCGTCCCAAAAGCATGCAGGGATGCCAGCGCTTGCAGCCGCGCTTGTTCCAGTTGGATCTGACTGAGCCGCTCCCTAGCTGTCAGCAGACTGCGAATCCACTCAGCCATGCTGTCCTTCGCCTGAACCCGCCCCGCCAGACCGCTCAGATCCAGATGAGCATGACCGTTAACCAGGGCGGGGAGCAAGGCGGTCTCACCATGGTCCCTCGCTGGAGCCTCAAGCCATTGTCGGCGGAGCTGCTGAAATGGTCCTACGTCCAGTATGACTCCGTCGGCCACCACCACCGCGCCATCTTCTATGGCCGGCTGGGTTATGGGCACAACCAGCCGGGCCCGGTGTAGAACAGGACGGGAATCAGGCCGACGCGGCGACTCGGAGACGCGGCCACGGGGAGAATAAAGGTTGATGTCTTTTGTGGTCATACTTTTGTCTAATGGAGTGTTCCAACAAAACTCGAGACTGTGGGAGCGGCTTTCCCCGACCTGAGCCTGTCGAAGGTTAGCCGCGATCTGGCCAGCAGATGGAACGACTCCAACCCTTTACCAACTATTTTGGTGCCCTTTGTTCTTCGTGGTTATATCTCCGTTCATCGATGATTTCGTATTCCATATTCCTCTGCCTGGCTTCGTATCCGGCATCGGTTATGATTCTTTTAATCTCCTCAACTGACAGCCTGTGTCTCACGCCGGCAGCCGCCACCACATTCTCCTCGATCATAGTACTGCCAAAGTCGTTGGCACCAAACTGCAAGGCCACCTGGGCCACTCCCGATCCCATGGTGACCCAAGAGACCTGGATATTGGCTATGTTGTCCAGTACCAACCGGCTCATAGCCAACGTTCTCAGGTAATCCATTGCAGTGGCTGGTTCTATCTGGAGCGCGGTATTATCCGGCTGGAAAGTCCAGGGGATGAAGGCGGTGAAGCCAGTGGTCCTGTCCTGAAGCTCTCTAAGTTTGAGAAGATGTTCCAGACGGTGCCCAACAGTCTCGATGTGTCCGAACATCATGGTCGCTGTGGTTTTCATGCCAAGGCTGTGAGCACACTCCATCACTTCCAACCATTCAGTGCTACTGCATTTGTTAGGAGAGATTTTGCTGCGGACTTCGTCCACAAGGATCTCGGCACCGCCACCTGGAATGGAATCAAGCCCGCTTTGTTGGAGTCTTTTAAGAACCGCTTCAAGCCCCAGGCTCTCGGTTTGCGCCAGGTGGATTATTTCAGGAGGTGAAAACCCGTGGATATGGATGGGAAAGCTCTCTTTTATGAACCTGAGCATCTCCTCATAGAAGTTTAGGCCCAAGTCAGGATGCATGCCTCCCTGCAACAGAATCTGTGTACCCCCGAGGGCCAGCGTTTCTTCTATCTTGCCGGCCAACTCCTGCTGGCTGAGCACATAGCCGTTCTCTGCCCCAGGGCGTTGGTAGAAGGCACAGAACCGACAGCCAGAGATGCAGATATTAGTGTAATTGATATTACGATCTATCACATAGGTTACCACCGGTGCGGGATGCAAGGTCAGGCGACGGTGGTTGGCGAGTGTGGCTAGGGTATAGAAATCCGTATTCTTCCAGAGAGCTATGGCCTCTTTCTTCGTCAGCCTTTCGCCGTTCCAAGCTTTCTCGGAGATAGAATCAATCATGTTGTTTAGGGCTCTAACTTAAGAGGTTAATTCATTCTAACGCTCATTGAATACCCGCCCGCCTCGCCTGAGCGGCTCGCGATGGCGGGCAGGTCGAACAGCAGAACAAGAAACTGCAGAACCGCAGAAATGGATAATGATCACTTCGATATTCATTATTCCTTGTTCGACATTCTGCGGTTCAAGGTACCATCCCCCCATCCCTCCGCGTCGATCTATGTACCCACCTGCCTGAAAAAAGTGTCCCGCTCCACCGGCTCCCGTCCGGCGGCACGAATCAGACCTTGTAATTCATCCGGTGTGAGGGCCTCGGCACTCTGGGCACCGGCCATGTGGCCGATACGCTCCTCCATGACCGTACCATCCAGATCATCTGCGCCAAAATGGAGGGCGATCTGGGCCATCTTCGCCCCGAGCATAATCCAGTACGCTTTGATATGAG
>JAUVTM010000215.1 GCA_030601545.1 Syntrophobacterales bacterium | reverse complement strand
TCGCTGGCAGAATTTGCTCGAAGAGGTGAGGAGATCATCGTCCACCCTCCTCCAACTTCGTGATGAAGACGGCGAGGCCTATGTGCGTTTTGCCCAGGCAAGAACGTTTGGAAAGAGTGCTGAAGAAATTCTCGAACCGCTGAAGCAAGCAATCGAATGCCCCATAAAGATTATGGAAGAGGCCCATAAAGGTTTGAGCCTAGCGGCCAGAGCCGGAAACCACTGCAAGGGCCATCTCCTTTCAGACCTGCTGGTGGTTTGTGAACTCCTCAGGGCTGCGATCCAGGGAACCTATCGGATAGCTCAGGCAAATCTTCGCGTTATGGACACATCCCCTCTGCGAGATGCGTATCAGACAAGGCTGAACCAAGTGCACAGTGGCAGCCGGGGGGTGTTCGGATCGGTGGAGAGTGAAATAGTAGAGCGAGCGGGGTTTGGTAAGCTGTAAGATATCATAAAGTCAAGTGGCACCAGGTAGCGCTTGTTTATTGTAGCGACCTGATGATCCACTGACCTTACCCCTTGGGCCTTGAGCCGTTAGAGTACCTTGATTACCACAATCGTAATGTCGTCTTCCTGCTCTGCGTCCCCACGAAAGTCGCTGACTGCCTCAAGTACAGCGTCTAGAATAGCCCCAGAGGACTTGTGATCGTTTTTACGGATGACTTGGGAAAGACGGTCCTTGCCGAACATTTCTCCCTCTCCGTTGTGGGTCTCCCAGATACCGTCAGTACCCATGAGAATAATTGTACCGTCGGTTTCGATGGTCTTTTCAACAAGTTCGTAAAAATAGTCTTCCTCCACCCCTAGGACCATTCCTGGCCCCATGAGCTCTTCCACGGTATCCGTGGCGGGATCATAGAGTATGGCTGGATCGTGTCCGGCCCTGACCCAACTGATTACGCGTGAGTCCTCTTCTATCATAAGAAAAAACAGGCTCATAAACCTGCCGCTATCTCTCACATCGGCGGCGAGAAGACTGTTCACTTGGCTGAGACTCTCGGCCAGATTTTCCGGTCTCGTTACCAGCCCCCTTATGAGCGCCCTCGCTGTGGCCATGAGCAAAGCAGCTCCAACTCCATGGCCCGTGACATCGCCCACCACAATGCCAAAGCGGGCGCAGTCTTCATCCTCACAGGGGAAAAAGTCAAAGTAGTCCCCACCAGTCTCGTCGCAGTAGACGCTCTTGGCGGCAATATCGAAGCCGCGTAGGTTTGGTATCTCTTGAGGCAAGAGGTTTTGTTGGATCTCCTTGGCCACTTCCAGAGATTTACGGATTTGTATTCTGTCTTCAAGCTGAGGAACCATCTCATTGAAGGCCTTAGCCAGCAGGTCGCGTTCATCGCCTGTGTTTATGTTGATTCGCGCAGAGAAATCGCCCTTTGCTAGACGCTTGACCGCCTCCACCATGACGAAGAAAGGCCTGATCATAGCGTGAGCGAACCACAGACCAGCCAAAATAAGCAAGAGAATCACTCCAACGGCGACAACCCCTGTAACCAGCCACTGTTCTTTAACCAGTGAATGTAAGGACTCTCGTACCCGTTCAAACTGCTCCAAAATAATCCTTTTGGGTACGATGAGTATAAGATTCAAATCATCACCGGCGTGACCATAGGCCCAGACAGAATCCACGCCGAAATAAGGCATGTCGATGTAGCCGGCTTGTCTGGCTTTTATTTCCCCTTCGACCAATTCCATCCTCTCCACATCTGAAGATGCTAGTCGTTCCACCCCCATCGCGCCACTCCAGGCAGCGGCATTTTCCACATAGTCTTTTTGAGCTATTATCCAGAGGCCGTACTGACCGGTCTCTTCTTTTACCCCTGACCAGACGAGAAAGGAGCGCATGGACGTTGACCACTGAGAAGATAATTCATGGACCTGTAAAACCTTTGAAAGAAGTACATCAATGGCGGCTACTCCTGCAAATGAACCGTCAGAGCGACGGACGGGCATAGAGACAGTCATGATTACCTGACGTGTGGAGGCATCTATGTAAGGGGTGCTCCAGGCCAACTCACCCTTTTCTCTGGCCAAGATATACCACGGACGAATTTGTGGGTTGTAGTTGGAAGGGTAGCCGCCGTGGCCCGGATAGGCTGCGTGAACGCCGCTCTCCAGGCTGACATACTGCCAATAGAGGATGTCGCCCAATTGGTTCTCAAACTCACGGTGCAAAGGAAGAAGCCTTCTCAGACGACCAATGTCAGTTGCCACATACCGCCAGTCAGCTCCCGGTCGGACCAAAAAGACCTGATGACCGAAGCTCACAACCATTGGTTCGGTTCCCTCCTCAGCGGCACCTCTGATATGCTTATGAGAAGTGACAACATCTCCAGGAGCTTTGGCGGGGTTGTCGTAGTCCTCAGCAAAATAGACTTTAGCGGCACCCTTCGGCGGTTCGGACAAAAAGCGCTCTGCATCTCTGGCAATGATTCTAAGCGTGAGTTCCAGCACTTCTTTCTCACGGCCAAGTATCTTGGCATAGTCCGTTGCCGTTTGCTTAAGTTCTCTGCTGACGATTTCTGTCCGGTTCTTTTTTGCCAAACCAGATATGGTTTCACCCATTCCTAGAATTCCCCGCTGACCTACTATGGTAACAACGAGAAGTGGCGCAAGACTAAAGGTCATGAAGAGGATAAGGAATTTCCAGCGAATGCTCATCAACCATCTCCGATGGTGGCGCAAGGTTCAAGACGTAAGGCGCAAGGAATGAACCATGTTTTGAGTAGCCAGAATCCAGGAGAAAAGCAACCAAAATTGAGTTGTTCTCCACTTCTGGCTACTGGATTCTCTGATTGCGAATTTCGCATTTCAAAATCCGAAATCCGCATTTCGCAATTCGAAATTACCTCCCTATGCTCCATGCTTTTCTGGCTCCTGACTCCTGCCCCCCGACCCCTGATCACTTACCTTGAGCCTTATGCCCTACGCCTTGTGCCTGTTTTAATTTGCTACCAGTACAATAGCGAGGCTGCCCAGGTGAAACCGGCTCCGAAGGCAGTGAGGAGTACAAGATCGTTTTCCTTCAACTTACCTTGTTTCAGAGCCTCATGCATACAAATAGGGATGGTGGCAGCTGTGGTGTTACCAGTCCAGGCAATGGTGTTTACCATCCTTTCTTCGGGAATGCCCAGCTGGGATGCTACCATCTGATTGATGCGCATGTTGGCCTGATGAGGCAGTAGCATATCCACCTCATCCACTAATTTACCCGCTTCGGACAAGACCTGGTGGCTAACTTCAACCATGCGGGTGATCGCATGTTTGAATACCATCCGTCCATTCATCTGCGCGTAGTGCCTGCCTTGATCAAGGCTTTCATGAGAAATCCTTGGGTGGTGCGCACTGGCAGGATATTCAGTCCACAGTTCCTTTGCATACTTTCCCTCTGAGTGCAGAGCGTTGGCGAGTATGCCCGGGTGGCCATCCGGGGCCGGGCCCACCACTACAGCTCCTGCGCCGTCACCGAACAATACAGAAAGGTCACGGCCGCTGAAGGTAAAATCTAGAGCCGTGGAGTGAATCTCCGAGCCGACGATGAGGATACGTTCATACTGGCCACTTTTTATCAAACTATCAGCCATGGCAAGGCTGTATATAAAACCAGAGCATTGATTGCGGACATCCAAGGCACCGATAGTTCTGTCGCCGAAGAGCCTTTCTTGCAGAAAGCAGCCATTGCCAGGGAAGAAATAGTCCGGGCTTAAGGTGGCATATATGACGAAGTCGATATCATCAGGGCTGAGCCCGGCATTGTCGATAGCTTCTTTTGAGGCGTGTACTGCGAGGTCAGTGCCGGATTCCCCCTCTGAGACAAAGCGCCTGGTCAGGATTCCTGTCCGTTGTCTGATCCATTCGTCAGAGGTTTGCAGTTCTTCGATGGCTTCGAGGTCTTGGTTGGTGACT
>JAUVTM010000333.1 GCA_030601545.1 Syntrophobacterales bacterium | reverse complement strand
TGCGGGTTATACCGGCGGTGTCAGTATCCTCAGGGAACGGTTGCGTGTATTACGGCCAACCCCAAAGAAAACCCCTATTATCAGGTTTGAGACCGAACCCGGTTTGCAGGGACAGATGGACTGGAGCCCTTACACCATTGACTTTGCCGGCACTGGCAAGAGCAAGGTAAACTGTTTTTCGTATATCTTAGGGTTTTCCAGGCGTCATTATATCGACTTCACAAAACGGCGGGACTTCTTTACCCTGATTCGCCGACATCAGGATAGTTTTGCCCATTTCAACGGCGTGCCCAAACAATGTCTGTATGACAGTGAAAAAACGGTTGTCCTTCGCTGGGAGGCGGGCAAACCGGTTTTTAATCCTTCTTTTTCTGCCTTTATCACCCATTACTGCTGTCGGCCCATTGCCTGCCGGCGGGGCAGACCGCAGACAAAAGGAAAAATTGAAGCTCCGTTTCAGTATGTGGAGAAGAATCTGCTCAACGGCCGGGAGTTTCAGGATCTCGATGATCTCAAACGATTTGCCATCTGGTGGTTGCGGGAAAGATCGGATACTCACATCCACGACACCACCGGCCGACCACCCCTTGAGTTGTTCTTAGAGCAGGAGCAGGAGGCCCTTCAGCCCCTCCCATATCATCCGTACGATTCTTCTGAGGTGGCTTTGCGGGTCTGTAGTCTTGAGGGGTATATTGAATTTGAGACCAACCTTTATCCCGTTCCCTATGAGCATGTGGCCGATATCCTGACCATGAAGGCAATGGAACATGAGGTTTTTATTTACTCAGCGGATCTTGCCTTGCTCGTTCGTCATGAAAGGGTACCCGCAGGTTCGGGAATCAAGCTTGACGCCCACCAGATCCATGGGGCCCGCAAGATACGCTATGGCCTCGAACCTGTACGGGATCAATTTATTGCTCTCGGAGAGAATAGTGAACAGTTTCTGAAAGGTCTTCAAAATAGGCACCCAAAAAACTGCGGCTTTCATGCCAGACATATCCTCAGGCAGAAAGAAACGTACCATTGTGATGATATCAACTACGCCATGGGCCACGCCTGTCGCTACCATGCCTACGATTGTAAGGCAATTGAGCGTATCCTCAAGGCAAAGGCGGCGCCACGCACCCTGGAAGCCATCAGAAACGAACAGGCCGCAGAAGAACTGCGCAAGACTTTGCCCCAAATCAAACAACGCTCTTTAGACGAGTATAGCACTCTTTTGGGAGGATCAGCACATGAAAGAAAAACAGCCATCGGACAGCCTGAGCAGGATCAGGGACAGCCTGAAAATCCTGAGACTAAAAGAAATAAGCAGGGTCTTGGACGATGAACTCGCCCAGTCTGTACAAGAGTCATCTCCACCCACAGATCTACTTGAAAGGTTGTTCACCTTGGAAGCGAATGCTCTGATTCAGAGAAGGATCGAGCGCCGAATCAAGGAATCAAAGCTGCCGGACAGGAAGCTGCTCTCAGATTTTGATTTTGTATTCCAGAAAGGCGTGGACAAGACCCGGATCATGGAATTAGCCAAGCTTGATTTTGTCGATCGTAAACAGGGCGTTATTATCGCTGGAAACTCCGGCACTGGCAAAAGCCATATCGCCAAGGCACTGCTGCTCCTTGGCTGCCGGAAAACCTACCGTTGCCGTTATACCACAGCTGCCGATATGCTAAGGGAGTTAATAGCCAGCCTGGCTGATGACACCTTAGATAAAAAACTGAAACGCTATCTTTCGCCTGATATCCTGCTTATAGATGAGGTTGGTTTCGACCGTCTTGAACAACAGGATGCCAGCAATGCCAACCTTTTTCACAAGGTGATTGATGGCCGTTACTGCAAAGGCTCAACCATGATAACCACAAATATCGACTTC
>JAUVTM010000216.1 GCA_030601545.1 Syntrophobacterales bacterium | reverse complement strand
TCTTGCTCAGGGAGCCTTTTCTTTCCTGGTTGTCGGTGATCGCGGCCAACCCGACTGGGACTACCGTCCGGTAAAAGACGTGCCGGGAGAATCTCCCTATGCCATCTATGAGCCGCTTCCATACCCGCAGCACATAAGAGGGAAAAGAGGGAAATAGGTGAAAAAGGCTTTAGTTTTAGGTGGCGTTGTCTTTGCCCTTTTGGTCGTGGCTGTTCTGGTCCTGCGGCACATAGACGACTATGCCGATGTTTGGCGGATGCGGGAGACTCCTGGCGTCAGACCCCACGAAGAACCGCTGCTCATCATGGACGCGGGAGTGGTTCCAGTGTCCGCTGCTGAAGCAATGCTTAGAGCCAGTAAAGCTGAAGAGCTTCAATCCCCCTTGAACCTCAAAGATCCTGCTGTGATCGAGGCGGGAAAGAAATTATACTTTAACTTTTGCTATATGTGCCACGGCCCGAATCACGACGGCAATGGAACCGTGGGGCAGAGTTTTAGCCCCTTGCCAACCGACATTAGAAGCGCAAAGATTCAAGCCCTCCCAGCTGGAGTGCACTTTAAAGAGATAAGCTATGGAATTCCGGATGGCAGACAGCCCGCCCTTGCCACCACCATCACTGTTTTAGACCGTTGGCGTATCGTGGCGTATGTAAGATCCCTCGATGTCCGCAATTAAAGAATCTAGACCCAGAGCTGGTCTTTACTACATGTGGAAGTCTGCCCGAGTAATGGAGTGGCGAAGCATTGCAAAATAACAAATCCCAAGCACCCAGATCTCAGGTTTCAGTGTTCCCGCCTTCGCCTCAAGGGCTTCGGCGCGGCAAGCAGTGTTCCCCGCTGCAGCTTCGCTTCAGACGGGATCTTCGACAGGTGTCAGCTTCTATGGCTATATTCCCTGACACCTGACACCCGACACCTGAAACCTCCACAAAAGTTCGCCATTTTTACCGGCAAAGTCATCAAACTCTGATCTGGTCCAAAGGACCAAGTTAGCGAACCTCTTAATGAATCCTCCTTCCTCTACCTGCGATCTTTGCGGTCTCCCCCTTCACTACCAAAAGATCTCCTCGACCACGCCCAGCAGAACATTCCATTTCTGCTGCATGGGATGTAAACAGGTGTTCCACATGCTCATTGAAGCATCCGATGCAGGCGATCCAGAATCATTCCGAGAAACAGAACTCTTTAGAAAATGCCAGGAGTTGGGTATTATTCCCAGCTCTGAAGAGGATCTGAAGAAGCTTGCAGGGAAACCACAAGTGAATAGTCCTGCCCTAGAAGCTGCAGGTGAGATCTCTCCTGCAAAAGATGTCATAGCCGAACCCACCAGTGAAAATTCTTTGAGCCTGAACCTCACCGTCAGCCAAATGTGGTGCCCAGCCTGTGGGTGGGTCATTGAGGAGGCTCTGCGAAGATCCCCTGGGGTTCTTTCCGCATCCTGCAATTTCTCCACAGATAGGGTGCGGTGCGATTACAACCCCATTCTCAGCTCGCCGCAACAGATCATACGATCTATAAACAGCCTGGGGTACCAGGCGTTTCTTGCGGGAGAAGGGACAGTAGCAAAAGAGAAAAGACGGGAGTTCATTCGATTCGCCATTGCCGCTTTCCTCACCGCGAACGTGATGATGCTTTCTTTTGCCCTCTATTCAGGTTTTTTTACCGAATTCTCCCGGGAGACGATCTGGAAACTATCGTGGCCCATCTTCATTATGGCAAGCGCTGTTCTATTCTACGGCGGTCGTAATATTTATCGCCGAGCGTGGGCTGGAATAACCGGTGCGGCCTTCAGCATGGAGACACTCATAACAGCCGGCTCCTTCAGTGCCTATTTCTACAGCATCTACGGTCTGCTCAGTGGCAGCATCCACCTCTACTTTGACACGGCTTCCATGTTAATCACCCTCGTCCTTCTGGGAAAGTTGTTGGAGAGAAGGGCGAAGGATGAAGTTCAGCAGGACCTGGCAAATTTTTTCTCTCTCCGCCCCACTAAAGTGAAAATCTGTGCGGAACAGTATCCAGAAGGTCGTTATGTCTCCGCGGACAACTTGAGGAAGGAGGACATTTTCAAGGTTGAAATGAGCGAAGTAATCCCGGCTGACGGTTTGATTGTCTCTGGAGAAGGCACCGTGGATGAGTCCTCACTTACCGGCGAACCCTATCCCGTTACCAAAAAGACTGGTGACCGGGTGAAAAGCGGTACCCAAGTCATTCGGGGCATGTTCAAGATCAAGGCTGAAGGGGTGGGAGAAGACTCCATAGTGGGCCAGATGATCACCATTATGGAAAACGCTCTGAACAAAAAGACACCTTTTGAGGGTAAAACCGAACGCGCCTTGCAGTGGTTTGTTCCTGTCGTCATTGCCCTAGGGGTGGGAACGGGTTTGGTCTGCCTGCTTTCCGGGCTATCGTTTGATGAAGCAATGATTCGCGCGGTTACGGTCACCGTGATCTCTTGCCCCTGCACCCTGGGTATTGCTATTCCCATGGCCCGGGTGGCAGGAATTTCTTTGGCAGGCAAGAGGGGTATCCTGGTCCGAGACTTCACTTCCTTCGAACAGGCAGATAGAGTGGACTCCTTCGTTCTGGACAAAACCGGAACAGTGACAAGGGGGCAATGGTCACTTGTCGAGGTCATTCCGGTTGGCTCGTTAGCTAAGGAAAAGATCCTCGGATTGGCTGCGTCGCTGGAAAAGGAGTCGGATCATCTGATTGCCGCCGAGATAAACAGAGAGGCAGCAAAGTGTCAGGTGCAATTCTTGAGTTTACAGGGAATAGAGGTCTTTGAGAATGGGATATCGGGGACCTTTAATGGTGAAACGGTCAAGATAGGTTCTAGAGGTTTTCTCGCCAGCGAGCTTGAGAACAGCCCCACTTTTCCACTACCAGAGAACAAGCCCAAACACTCCCTGGTATTTATGAGTTATGCGGATAAAATCTGCTCCATTTTCGTATTTGACGACGAGATAAAACTTACCTCTATTCCTGCCGTCCAACGTCTGCGGGCAGCCGGTTATCGGCTTGCTCTGGTTTCTGGAGATGCAGACTTGACCACCAAAACAATTGCCGCTGAAGTGGGGATCGAAGAGGCACAGGGCGGCAAACTGCCCCAAGACAAGGCAGCCTTCATTTCTGTGCAGCAGCAGCAAGGGTATCAGGTGGCCATGGTTGGGGACGGCATCAATGATGCCCCTGCCCTGGTCCAGGCGGACCTGGCCATTGCAGTCCATTCGGGAAGTCATTTGGGCAAAGAGGCGGCAGATCTTACCTTGATGCGGGGCGATCTTCTGCAGCTATGGGACTTTGTCCTGCTGGCGAAAGAGGTTAAGAAAAAGATCCATCAAAATCTTGGCTTTTCTTTCATCTATAACCTTGTTAGCATTCCAATAGCCATGAGCGGATTGCTCACCCCCCTCATTGCAGTCTCTGCCATGCTATTGAGTAGCCTGAGCGTTATTGGCAATACTCTTTTACTACTAAAAAAGGGCTAATAGTTTTTGTCATTACGCTACGCTTTCATTTATTGTAATTCGTAGGGCGGATCTCCGTATCCGCCGCAATTGATTTTACCAAAGACTTTGTCTGTAAGGCCGGTACGGAGACCGGCCCTACGGACAAATGTCAGGATTCAGATTGAATACACTGGGCGCTCTGCGCTGGTCAAAAGGGCCTAACGGCCTGGCGGGCACAGAGGCCCACCCCACTAATTTCTTGGGTCAATAGGTTTTGGCGTTTTAGATCACTTTAGGCACTTTAGACATTTTAGGCATTTTCCTTTACTTTAGGTATTTCCTTCCCTACCCCTTGGCTTTTTGACAGGCTATACTTTAGTGTTTAATATTTTCTAAGTAACTGCGACTAACTTGATGGTATAGGAATTTCCTTTTTTGAGTCCGCCGACGGC
>JAUVTM010000162.1 GCA_030601545.1 Syntrophobacterales bacterium | reverse complement strand
AGGTCCTATTACCAATGG
Source organism: Syntrophobacterales bacterium (assembly GCA_030601545.1). Classification (GTDB taxonomy): domain Bacteria; phylum Desulfobacterota; class Syntrophobacteria; order BM002; family BM002; genus BM002. The sequence goes on along the minus strand of JAUVTM010000162.1, from coordinate 4,972 downwards.
CACGTGGTCTCTTTCTAGCTCTGCTCAGCCTTCTCCTTTTCACGTTCTCATGTACACAGTCTTCTCTTGTTCTCCGGCCAGATGACGCTTCCCACCCTGAGGAGTCATCCCAGATCACTGAGCCTCCCACTGAGGACACATCGGATCCAGCAAAAGCCGCACCTTCCAATACAACCAATGAGGAAGAGAACGTATTGGCTTCATCTCCGGCTCAGGAGGAAAGCTCCGCAAACGGTGAATCACCGGCAGGGGTTGACTCCGAAGAAGAGCCATACACTGATCAGAAGCGTGTGGACGACGCTTTGTACTATTATCAGGAAGCTCTAGAGTACTGGAATAGTGATGAACCGGATAGGGCGATACTGTCTCTCGATCAGAGTTATCAAACCATTTTCAGCATTCAAGACGAGGATGATCCGGAGATCACCCAGCAAAAAGAAGACCTTCGTCTCCTCATCTCTAAACGGATTCTGGAGATCTATGCCTCCAGAACCCACCCTCAAATGGACCACAGCCGGGAAATGCCGCTGGTGATGAACCAATATGTAACCAGAGAGATAAAACGTTTTCAAACCACAGAGAGAAGCTTTTTCATCCAATCCTACAGGCGCTCCGGCAGGTATAGACCTTACATTGTGGAGCAAATGAGGAAAGCTGGTACCCCTGAGGATCTTTCCTGGCTTCCACTTATCGAAAGCGGTTTCAAAACCAAGGCACTTTCCAGGGCCAGGGCCCTTGGACTCTGGCAATTCATCGCCTCCACCGGCTACCGTTATGATCTCCGCCGCGACCGCTGGGTGGATGAACGGATGGACCCTGAACAGTCTACCCAGGCCGCCATTGCTTACCTAAAGGTTCTTCACGGTCTTTTTGGCGACTGGACTACCGCTTTGGCAGCTTACAACTGTGGTGAGGGTAACGTGCTGCGGGTGATTCGGCAGCAGCACGTGAACTATCTAGATGATTTCTGGGATCTTTACCCGCGGCTGCCCCTGGAGACCGCTCGTTATGTGCCTCGTTTTCTTGCTACACTCCATATCATCAAAGATCCTGAGAAGTACGGTTTTGACGACTTGGAGCTTGATCCGCCATTGTTAAGTGAGCAGGTGCAAGTCAACCGACAGATGCGCCTGAAAGATATCGCCCGGGTCCTAGATGTACCAGCGAAAACTCTAAAGGAACTCAATCCATCCTTACGATATAAAGCCACCCCAAATTACCCCTTTACCCTGAATCTGCCCGCAGACACCAGCACAACGTTTCTTGCCAAGTTGGAGGAGGTTCCCCAGTGGAAACCCCCCAAGCGCGCTTACGTGGTCCACAGGGTGCGCTTCGGCGAGACCCTCTCCGGAATCGCCTTAAAGTACCGAGTGTCAGTGCGGCGTATAGTGCACGCCAATCACCTGCGCAGTGCCAGTCGGATCCGTGCGGGCCAGCGCTTGAAGATTCCCCTCCGTGGCCAGGTTATAATGGCAAGCAGGAATCCGGCCAGAAGAACAGGATCAACCGTGCACTACCAGGTAAGAAGGGGCGACTCACTCTGGCTTATCGCCCAACGCTTCAACACCACCGTAACCAAGATCAAGACCCTCAATGACATCCATTCCAACCTGCTTCACACTGGTCAAATAATCCTTGTCCAGGCGGGAAGCCGCTGAATCTAGCCTCACTCTTCAGGAAAATGCGCTTATCTCGCCTTAGGGCTTCAGACTTTCTCGCCAGTTAGCACCAATCACTCAGCTCCACAGCTAGAGTCAGTTGTCCGTTTTGGCTCACTCCGTTCGCCGCATAGCGCCAAGCGCAGAGCGCATAGCGTGCTGTTACTCTAATACGCTCTGCGCTATGCTCTATGCCCTATGCGTCCTTTACAACGGACGACTGACAACGAGCAACGGACCCTAAGCTAGGTCTCCTTAATCTTCTCCAGTGTCTCATTGGGACCCAAGACAATGAGCGCATCGCTGTCTTTTACCTGAAAGTCAGCCCCGGGTATGAGAATCAATCCCTTTGGCAGGATCTCCTTGATCGCTATTACCTGAATGCCAAACCTGTTAATCAGATCCAGTTCTTTCAATGTCTTGCCAACATATTCCTTGGGAGGTGCGAGCTCCACGATGCTGTAGCCCTCGATAAAAGGCAGGTAGTCCAACATATTTGGATTGTCCAATCTACTCGCGACCCCTATGGCCAGGTCTTTCTCTGGGAAAAAGATCTCACTGGCCCCGATTTTCTTTAAAATCCGGCCGTGCTCTTCACTGGTCGCCTTGGCGAGAATACTCTTTACCCCCAGCTCTTTCAGGTGCAGAGTTGCCAGGATACTCGCTTGCATTCTCGTACCAATGCAGACCACCGCTGCATCCACTTGACTAATACCCAGGGATTCCAGTGCTTCCCGATCGGTAGCGTCAGCCACAACGGCCTGGCTGACAACATCCTTGATCTTTTGCACTTGACTCTTACTGATATCCAAGGCGATGACCTCATGGCCTTTTTCATAGAGATAGCTTCCAAGGTAGTAGCCGAAATTACCAAGGCCGATAACAGCAAATTGTCCCATGATGCATCCTTTAGCAAATTTTTGTTGGAGCGCTGCAATGGTTTGCAACATTAGGGTCGACTCAACCAATCATGACATTCTCCTCTGCATACTGGATCGTGGACCGGGGCTCCCTTCCGCTCAAAGCCACAGCTATGGAGAGCGGACCCAATCGCCCGACAAACATCACCACAACCAAGATCAACTTGCCCACAGTGCTCAGCTTTGAGGTCACCCCTACACTGAGCCCCACAGTGCCAAAAGCAGAGACCACCTCGAAGAGAAGTTCAAGGAAAAGTCCCCTGCTCTCTTCGTGGATAGTGGTCCCCAATTCACTTACGGTTAGAGCCATGGTGGCAGCATAGATAACTATTACGGCCACAACGAACACGGAGATAGCTCGTCCAACGGTTTCAGCTGTTAAAGTACGGCGGAAAATACTCGTCGTTTCCTCACCCCGAAGCCGTGACCGACTGAGGGCAAAAAGAACCCCCAAGGTGTTGACTTTGATGCCGCCCCCTGTGGATCCTGAAGCGGCTCCAATGAACATGAGCAGGATGGTAAAAAGCAAGGTGACATTTGCCATCTTGCCAAAATTTAAGGTATTGAACCCCGCAGTCCTAGCGGTCACTGATTGAAAAAAGGCAGCCATTACTTTCGCCGGCAAAGAAAGTCTTGCCATGGACTGATTCCACTCAAGAATCAGGAATCCTAGGGTGCCGGCTATCAACAGGAGAGCAGTGAGCGTCAGCACCAGCTTGGAGTGAACTGAAAGGCGCCTGGCCCGGCGTGCTTTGTGGGGTCTGAACAGTACCCTTTTCAACTCCAGCATCACCAGGAATCCAATACCACCACAGATGATCAACAAAGCCACAGTCAGACTCACCAACGGATCACCACTGAAATCCATAAGACTCTGAGAATAGAGGCCAAAACCGGCATTACAAAAGGCGCTTATCGCATGAAAAACGGCGAAGTAGAGAGCCCTGCCCGGGTTGTACATCCCGGAAAAGCGAAGGAACAGCAAAGCGGCCCCCGCCGCCTCCAGCACCAGGGTGAATATCACCACGTGCAGAACCAGGGAAGGGAGTCTTGTGTCCGGCCTGTGGGTGAAGGTGTCTTGGATGACACTGCGCTGTATAAGAGAAACTCTGCCGGTCATGAGCATTATGAGCACGGTGGAAAAAGTCATTATGCCCAGTCCGCCACACTGGATGAGTACCAGTACGACCCACTGACCGAAGAGGCTCAGCCGGCTACCGGTATCAACCACCACCAGACCGGTAACACACGTTGCCGATGTAGCGGTAAACAGGGCATCCACCGGTGCGAGCCGCGGTCCATTGGCCGCAGCCGGGAGCATCAACAATATAGTGCCAATTATGATCAGGAGCGCAAAGCTGAGGAGCGGCAGGTTGACTGGGGTGATGAAGCGGCTCCTTTTGGGGGTCAGAAAACTCGCCATTGATTTCGATCTCTCACAGAGTCAAGGTACCGCTCGCCTGCTGCCGGTGGTGCTCGAAGGGTGAGTTCAGGCACCAATACCATCATTCCGCAATCCCGACTACGTCGGGCGGATATCCGGGCTAAATCAGATCGGTATCTCCAAAGTCGGGAGTGTAGATGGTGCTGTAGGGTACGGGGTAAATGTCGTTATGACCGGGGAGAGGAACAAGCAGCTGATCGCTCACGGTCAGCCACTGGAAATCTGGCCTCAGTTCCCTCAACTTGCCATCTTCGGGCGGCTTTGAATGGATGGTATTGCGATAGACCACTTGAAACACTCCCACCCCAAAGTCATCCTGAACGTCTATAAGAAAGCGTTCCACGAAATTGTCAAACTTCATACGGCTGTCCGAGGCCAAACGGGAGATTTCATCGGTGGGCAGCTTGACCAATACGTATCTGCTTACTCCACGCTCACTGAGACGGGCAAGCGTGCGTGATTCGGAACTGGCAACGTAGACCGTGGAGACGAATTCCATTTTCTTGAGAAACTGCGCCGCCACCACCGCAGCGGTGCGACGACCTCCCACTGCATAGTGAAACCCGTAATGCTCAAACAGCTTGTTGTTCAGACTTTCAGCGTACTTCTCGTCCATCTCGTAAAGATCTTTGGCAATGTAACGCAGCTGCTGGGCCATCTCTTCGGTAGCGTTGTCAATGGGCCAGTCAATCTTCACATGGAAGTGAGTCATGGCATAACGGGTTCTGGTTTTAATGGATGGATCCTTCTGAATGAGCAAGGCATAATCCACCGGCAACAGGTCTAAGATAAGGCTCTCGAAATCCGGATTTTCGAAGTAGCGCAAGTTTTTGGTGTAGCTTTTGTGCAGCTGAATGTAGGCCAGCTCGGCGACTCCTTCTTTGGTAACCTTATTGGAATCGAAAAAGCGGATATATTTTTTGTACCAACCCGGAATGGTTCCTTCGCAA
>JAUVTM010000164.1 GCA_030601545.1 Syntrophobacterales bacterium | reverse complement strand
TCTGCCAGAGCCGCAGCGGTGACTGGGTCCGGTTCTTCGGTTCGGCGCGCCTGTCTCAAAGTAGCCACATGATCCACATTCACTGCCAGCTTCGCCACGCAACACCTCCAATCGATGCGTCTGTTGTCAGTCGTCCGTTGTCAGCTCACTGTGTTCGCAGCAAGGCGCAGAGCGCCAAGCGCATAGCGTTTGGTCAACAGTAAACTGTGAACGATAAACGGATCTGTTCTGCAACTGTTTACCAATTACCGCTTACTCGATTTTGCTCTTTACTCTATGCTCTATGCGCTATGCGGATTTTACAACGGACGGTGTTAATCGAGTCGTGCCAACAGTTCAGTGCTTCGCTGTTCCATCTCTCGAGCCGCGTCCTCGCCCTTTTCGTGATCAAACCCAACCAGGTGCAGAATCCCATGAACGAGAAGACGGGAAATCGTACTGTCCAGTGAAAGGCCCGCCTCTTCAGCCTCCCGTTGGGCTGTGGAAAGGGAAATGATAACGTCACCGAGGAGTTGTGGGGAAATATCGCCAAATTCCCCTTCACGCATGGCAAAGGCCAGAACATTCGTGGCCCCTTGGCGTCTTCGATATTTCCAGTTGAGCGAACTCATCTGTTCATCGTCCACGAGCACGATACTTAGTTCGCTCTCAGGAGATGCCAAGGCGTTTAAGATCTTCCTCGCCTTCGTCTCTATCTTCTCGAGTTCCGTCGCGATCTCGCTTTGCTGGTCGGTGATCTGGATCTTCATCGGCGCGCACTTTTCCTTCTGAACCTTTGGCGGCAGGCTCAGGGTATTCAATCCGCTGATGAGATATTCCCACGAGGATCTGAATGAAGCTTTTGGCGATCTGATGCAGATCTTTGAGGGTCAGCTCACATTCGTCCAGCTGGCCGTCCGAAAAAATCTTATTAATAATTTTCTGAACAAGTCCTTGGATCCGGGCAGCCGTGGGATCAGTCAGAGTGCGGGAAGCCGCCTCCACGGCATCTGCCAGTAGCACCAGACCGGCCTCCTTAGTTTGTGGTCTCGGCCCAGGGTAACGATAGTCTTCCACCGACACCGGCGGCACATCTCCCCCTTTGCTGTTTTTTTGCTTTTCTTGGAGGTCAACCGCTTTCTGATAGAAGTAGGAGATGAGACTGGTGCCGTGATGCTGCTGTATGATGTCCTGGATGGACTGACCCAGACGATACTCCTTGGCCAGTTCAATGCCGTCCTTAACGTGTGAAATGAGAATGAGACTGCTCATCGACGGAGCCAATCGTTCGTGCCTGTTTTCCCCACCAGCCTGATTCTCTACAAAATACTGGGGCTTGTTGATCTTGCCGACGTCGTGGTAGTAGGACGCCACCCTGGCAAGCAATGAATTGGCCTCTATGGATTTTGCCGCCGCCTCCACCATGTTGCCCACAATGATACTATGGTGATAGGTTCCGGGGACCTGTATCATAAGTTCTCGGAGCAAAGGCTGATCCATGCTCGCCAGTTCGAGCAGTTTGACGTCGGTGGTGTAGCCGAATACCATCTCAGCCACAGGACACAATCCGGTGGTGACCACGCCGCTAAGCAGTCCTCCGGCGATACCAAGAAGTAAGGCCACCCCGGTCTGCGTAGTCAATATCTCTTGGTAGGCGATGGTAACAAACAGGATTACCACGGCGTTCGTAAGTCCGACAGTCAGTCCAGCCCGCAAGGGTGTGCTACGATCCCTGCAGACAACCACTCCCTGGATACCCACCAGGGAGCCGATAAGGTAGTAAAAGAGAAGGTTGATCTGATGGTCCAGGACCAGCGCGGCCAACAAGGCGAGGAAGAAGGCGAATATGATGGCAACTGTCGGCCCGAAAAAGATGGTTACCAACATTGCCCCGGCGGCCATGGGCAGCATGTAAAAAATGGCCGCCTGGCTAATAAAAGGAAACCCACTGTGGATTGCGTCGGCCACACCTACGGAAAGCTTGGTCAGCACCAATAGAACAATAAGAACCACTGCCAGAAAGAGCAGATCTTTGGTCTCAGTTGAAAACCGACGGATGTATTTCCCCGCAACCTGCACAGCAAGCAAGATAAGCAACCCACCGAGCAAGGCGGTACCGAGCATAGTGAAAATCACCCCGCGCTCCAGCTTGCCCTGGACCTGCATCTGCAGCTTGAGCACCTGCTCCGCGCCCAGCCTTTGGCCCTCACGGACAATCATCTCGCCCCTCTTGACCTGAAAAAAGACCGACTTTACCGCCTCAACAGCCTTTTGTCTACGCAGTTCAGTCTCATTGCGGTTGAAGGTGATGTTTGGTGGGAGGAGCCCTTGGGCCAGATGTACTATGGTGGTGCGCACCCTGCGATTTTCTTCTTCCAATATGGCGCTAGCTCGCAGCCTCATCAGCCGCCTGGCAGCTTCGACACTGAGATAACTGAGGACATCCATGGCCCGATGTTCGGCCCCGCTCTGAACGCTTCTGAGGACTACTCCATTTTGCATCTGGCTGAGCAACAAAGATTTGTTACCCACGACACCACCGGCAAGAACGTTTTCTGCCAGTTCTATTACAGCGTCCTCAAAACGCGGATCAAATTCCGCTTTGACCAGGATGGCATAATCAGTATCGGAGACAGTTATCCCGAGCGTTGCCTCAAAATCCTTCTTTTTCTCGAGAGCCTTCTCTTTAGCAGACTTATGGATAGCACGACTGCTTTCTGCGCTCGCCCCCTTTTCTACTCCACTGCTTTCTGCTGGCTGTTGAAATATGGCGCGCATCATGGTGAAAGCAGCATCCAGCCGCTCACGAAGATGCTGGACGGTCTCTTCATCCAGGTCATAGATAGCCAGAGATGTGCGCCCGGCCTCATCACGTTTTTTCTGGGTGGCTGTTTCATCGGTCACCAGGAAGTCGTGGACTGCCTTAATATCGTGATCCGCCACATCTCCAACCTGGTAGTTTACTGAGAGGACAATGTAGTGAGGCATGACCAGAACGCCTAGTATGAGGCTAAAGCAGACAAGAAGAAGGACTTGCTGCCACTGGGGCGACTTCACGTGGTCATCAGGTTGGATGCGATCACGGCGCTCGAGTGCTGCTGAACGTCTCGCGCTGTCAGCGCCCTGCTGCCGCTTCTTTTTTAATAGCTCCATAGTCTATATCTGGCCCCAGCAAGTCCTCGGTCACATGGCATCGTCTAAAATCTCATGAGGGTTTCAACCGGGGTACATTCGGCCCGGTTAATAGCCCTGGGTAGGCTGAACCGCGATTAGTCTCGCCTTTGTGACCCACAACGTTAATATCGGGCAAGCAAATTGCGCGCCATTTCCACATTACTATATAGCAAACACCTTGAGCTGTGTATGTATCCAAGTTTCTATGTACTCAGTTTCACTTCTTTCTTTCAGCCCGTTCATATGCCTTGATGATATCTTGCACCAACCGGTGACGAATGACATCTTTATCAGTAAAGTAGACGAATTTCAATCCTTCGACACCCTTCAGTATCTCCACGGTCTCAATGAGCCCAGAGCGCGTGCCGTTGGGCAGATCAATCTGAGTAATATCGCCTGTTATCACCGCTTTGGAGCTTATCCCCAGTCGGGTTAGAAACATCTTCATCTGCTCCGAAGTTGTATTTTGGGCTTCATCGAGGATGACGAAACAATCATTGAGCGTGCGGCCCCTCATGAAGGCTAAAGGTGCGACCTCAATGACGCCTCGTTGCAGTAACGTGCTCGTCTGCTCGAAGTCAATCATGTCGTGGAGGGCATCATAGAGTGGCCGCACGTAGGGGTTTACCTTCTCCACCAGGTTTCCAGGAAGAAAGCCCAGCTTCTCGCCCGCTTCAACCGCCGGACGCACGAGGATGACACGGTTGATTTCACCGGCGTTGAGGGCCGCAACTGCAGTTGCCATAGCAAGGTAAGTCTTCCCCGTCCCCGCAGGACCTATGCCAAAGACAATATCGTAGGTGCGGATGGCGTCAATGTATTCTTTCTGCGCCAGAGTTTTAGGGGTGATAACCCTCTTCTTGGAGGTGACGTATACTGAATCTAGGAAGATATCACGGAGACGAGCCTTGAAATTTCCACTGAGGATCTGAATGGCGTGGTTGACGTCACTAGGGTAGAGAGGATAGCCCTCTCTGAGTAGGCCGTACAGCTCCTCAAGGACGCGTTGAGCCAGCTTTACTTCCGACTCTTCCCCAATCAGGGTAATCTGGTCACCACGCAGGTTGAGCTTTGCCTGGAGAGCCCCTTCGATAAGCTTGAGATTACCATTGCGCTCCCCGCAGAGGTTCGGCAGCAGAGTATTGTCATCAAAGGTGAGTACAACCTCACCAGGGCCATGTGAACTGGCATGTACAGTCACGGACAACTCTCTATTCCTTTTCTCCCATGACCTGAATAATTAACCGTCTGCGGCGCGCCTGGTTGTCGAAATTAATAAGCACTATCTGTTGCCAAGTTCCCAGGCTCAACCGTCCCTCTATTACGGGAATGTGCAAAGAAGGTCCCAAAAGGGCGGCACGAACGTGAGAATGACCGTTGCCGTCACCCCAACGCTGATCGTGGGCGTAAGGGATCTCTCGCGGTACTAACCGCTCGATGGCATCAGCAAGGTCCTGGATCACGCCACTTTCATATTCGATGGTGGTCAGCGACCCTGTTGATCCAGGCACAAAAAGGATCATTGCCCCGTGTTGAATTCCGCTTTGAGCCAAGTGTTGGGTTACGAGCCCGGTTATGTCCACAATATCAGTGCCGATTTCGGTGCTAATTTCAGCAGTCCTGGTTGTTACAGTCATGGCCGCTTGCCCGTCTATCTCAACCCTAATGTTACATACCTATTTTACAGCTTGGATATCTAACACAAACTCCCCGCCCCTGCAAGTAGCAGAGGCTACCATTCATTAGCTGATCTTTCGTTTTTTTAATAACAAAAGCCATTTATCCTTGACGGCCAAGAGTGAATCTGATACCTCCTACGCCA
>JAUVTM010000269.1 GCA_030601545.1 Syntrophobacterales bacterium | reverse complement strand
AACGCGCAGAAGATGCTGAAAAATGGGCAAAACAACACAAGATACAGCCTGCTTCTCGTGACAAATTCAGGATCTCGCTCCTGTTGGTTGATGTGCAGAATACGTTTTGTATCCCAGAATTTGAGTTATACGTAGGGGGGGCTTCAGGAACCGGAGCCGTTGATGATAATCGGAGGCTTTGTGAATTCATCTATCGCAATCTCGCCCTGATTACTGAAATATGCCCGACGATGGACACGCACCAGGCAATGCAGATCTTCCACTCCATCTTTCTCGTGAACGACAAGGGAGAACATCCACCACCTTATACCCTTATATCCACAGAAGAAATCGAGCAGGGTGTATGGAAATTTAATTCGAAACTTGCATCCAGCCTACAAGTCGACGAGGACTACGGTCAGGAGCACTTGCGCCACTATACCCGCAAGTTGAAGGAAGGCGGCAAGTATGATCTCACCATTTGGCCGTACCATGCCATGCTGGGCGGGATTGGCCATGCCCTGATTTCAGCGGTTGAGGAAGCCATCTTCTTCCACGGTATTGCCCGCTATAGTCAGCCGGATTTCCAAGTCAAAGGAGAAAATCCCTTCACTGAGAACTATTCTGTTCTCAGTCCGGAGGTGTTAGAGGACGCGGTAGGAGAGCAGATCGCTGAAAAGAATGCCGGATTTATCAGAAAGCTCTTGGAGTTTGACGCGGTGGTTATTGCCGGACAGGCCAAGAGTCACTGTGTGGCCTGGACAATTGACGATTTGTTGAATGAAATTTCCAGCACCGAGAGGGAGTTGGCTGAAAAAGTTTATCTACTGGAAGATTGTTCTTCTCCCGTGGTTATTCCTGGTGTTGTGGACTACACAGAGGAAGCGGACGCAGCTTTTCAAAGGTTTGCCGAGGCGGGAATGCACCTTGTCCGCTCAACCGATCCTATCTCGACCTGGCCTGGTATTAATTTTCTCTTTTAAAGATCTCACCTTTGCCGCAATATCAGGAGCCTTAGTAATGGCTGTTACCATTGCAACCCTCCGTGCGCCTTGAGCAAGAACCTGATCTATATTTGCCTCGTTTATGCCACCCATCACCGTAAAATCAACTTCAACATGCGAGCTGATTGTTGCAATGGCTTCGGGGCCCAAGGAACGTTCCACCCCTTCCTTTGTTTTGGTTGAGAATATGGGACCAATGTTAATGTAGTCGGCCCCATCCTTTTCCGCCTGGAGGGCTTGTTCTAGAGAGTGGGTTGAAGCTCCAATGAGCAAATCCGGCGCCAGCTTTCTCGCCACCTGCACAGGCAAATCCTCCTGGCCCAGGTGGACCCCGTCCGCCTCCACACCGAGAGCAATATCCACATGATCGTTGATGATGAGCAGAACCCCGGCCTTGGCAGTCACCTCCCTGAACTTCAAGGCCATGTGGAACAAATCCTTCTTTTGATATTCTTTCTCCCTCAGCTGGATAATTTTGGTCCCACCTCGGATCACCGCCTCCAAAACTTCCAGATTCGACCTCCCCTGTGAAAGTTCCTCGCAAGTTACCGGATAGATATCCACCTGCTGAAACAGCCGTCTTCTTGCTTCTCTTGTCATCTAACCACCACCATTTAGAGGAATAATCTTTTTGCCTTCCGAATTGTAAGCACCCTTTTTGGCGCCTACGTGGTCTAAAATGAGCCGGGTTTTACAGGCCTCCTTCTAATGCCTTTAAAAGAAGCTCCTTGGAAACCACCTACGAAGATGACCCATCTTCGTAGATGTATAGTCTTTATTGCACCCCGTGGTAAAAACCCCTTGACTTTCTGGTCTGGTCTGGTCAGACTAACCACAAGGAGGTGTCACGGATGATTATAACCAATATATCACAGGCAAAAGCCCAGCTGTCGGCGCTCATTGAGAAGGTCATGGCCGGGCAAGAGGTGATCATCGGAAAAGCAGGCAAACCCGTCGCTAAACTGGTGCCTTACGAACGGAGCGAGGAACCGCGGCTGGCCGGCGCCTTACGGGGAAAAATCAAAATTGCCGATGACTTCGACGAATTACCCAGGGATATTGCGGAAGCGTTCGGAATGGTGGATGTATGAACCTTTTGCTCGATACACACGTTCTTTTGTGGTGGCTCGATGATAACCCGACTCTGTCGAAAAAGGCAAAGGCTGCAATTGCCGATGGCAAGAACCTGGTTTTTGTCAGTGCTGCTGTCATTTGGGAGATACGGATTAAGCAGGCATTGGGCAAGTTGGATATCCCACCTGACTTTCGTCAGGTTTTGAATCTTCAGCCCTTCGAGAAACTGGATATTACTGTTGACCACGCTCACGTGGTGGGAGACCTTCCGGCCTATCACCGAGATCCCTTCGACAGGATGCTTGTCGCCCAGGCGAAAATAGAAGGTATGACGCTCGTGTCCCGTGATGTTCATCTGAAGAAATACAAAGTTCCACTTATTAAAGCATGAATCCCAGCTCCGCAGTCCTGCGAGAATGCCGGGTTTAGTTTCGGGACAATCCTTTCCGCACGTCTCGTCCTCTTTTCTGATTTATGCTGCAACCTGTGCTGTACGGCGTTACCGCTGTACCGTCAATTGCGGTGAATGGCCAATTGCTGGAAAGTTGCAAACGCGGTCCCATCACGAAGAAGGAATTGCAGGCTGCTGGAATTGGCAAGCCGTTGTATATTTAGCTTGATTTTCTTTGAAGAGGTCACGTCGTGCCCCTGCTAGGTGCCCATATGTCCATCGCCGGCGGTTTGCACCTGGCTTTTGCTCGAATCCGCGAGGTTCAAGGCGAAGCCTTGCAGATTTTCCTAAGCAACCAGCGACAGTGGCAGACGGTACCACTTACCTCACAGATGGTGGAAGACTTTCGCCAACAGTGGAAAGAAAACG
>JAUVTM010000005.1 GCA_030601545.1 Syntrophobacterales bacterium | reverse complement strand
AAGGTGGAGGTAAAGGTCGCAGCATGAATTAGCCCAATACGCAATTTTCTGAATATATCCCGTTCATCTCCCAACGCGAAGCCAGAAAAAAATTTGAACCCGACGCGCCCCTCTGTCTCTTTCAGAAGTTCAGCGTTCATCTCCCGGAAGATCTTCATGAGAGAACTATTTTCAGGGGCCAGGGTGGCAAGTTTTATCTCATGCTGCGGCTGAGCACTATGGAGTGTATATGGACAAATGAGCGTGAAAAAAAACAGGAAAATACCTACAGCAAAGACTCTGGTTCTGATAATTCCGAAGTGTCGTTGATTGGCTAGTCTAGGGGAGTTCTCCAAAGTAGTCATTCATTTTCTCCAACATTTCTCTGGCCTTCTCCTTGGCCAGCGTGTTTGCTAGGGTCAGCTCAGGAACCTCATCAACAGGAGCGTCTAGCACTCCCTGAAGGGTTCTTGCGAAAAGAACTCTGTCTCGGAGCCGGACGGCATAGTATCTGGCAAACAGCACTTTCGCCGAGAGGAGCTTGTCAGCTCCCAGAGAAAAAGCCTTGTCGAAATGCTCTTTAGCTTTGTTTATATTTCCTCCAATAATGTCAGGTCTGGCCGCCATGTAAACAGCCATGAGGAGGTGGGGACTGCCGTAGTAGAATGAATCATCCAGTTCCAGAGTCCTCTGCATGGTGGCCTCCAGCATGGCCATGTCAGCCAGGGCCTCCACGCTGTCCAGATTAAGACTGATCCATTTACCCCAAGCACTGGTGGTCCAAAAGAGGGATGGTACGTCCTGCTTGTTGTATTGCTTCAGGAAAGCAACAAAGTCATCCACCTGTCCTGTCACAGCCTGTTGAAAATCTTCCTTTTTCGATAGAGCTCTGAAACCGTAGCCTTTGGCTTTGGCATATAGTGCTGCCGCCTTCTCCGGGTCAGTGTTCTCTACAAAAGAGGAGGCATATGCTGTGTAAGCCTGGCAGCCAGCGGTCAACAACTCACTGTTATCAGGATAGGCCTCAATAAGGCCGTCAACGAGCATAAGGTAAGCTGGGGTACCGGCACGAACGATGGTAGGATCCGATTGCTTGGTAGCTGCGATGAAAACGTCTTCGGCGGTATACGCCACTGCTGCTACTCTGGCAGGTTTGGTGGGCGCACAACCGCCGGCATCAAGCAAAAAACTCAGAGACCAAAGTAAGAAGAGACCCTTGCGAGTGAAAGACATCGAGACCTCCAGATCTTTTCAACGCAACAAGATTTAGTATTTCTGGTTGTAAGACCGGACCAAAGTTTAAAATAGGAATATTTAAAAGTATTCACTGCATTACCATCCTGTCAAGGTAAGGGCATTTATAAGTATAACTGCAAAGTCATTCATTAGTCTGCAAGAACCCTTTTTCTTTACAGCTTCAGTAGCATGGGGTCCGTTGGGCGTGATCGCTTTCAACCCGGGCTAGGCTCACGGACGCTCTTGCCAACAAAAAGAATTTGACCATGGTTTCTCAATCTGGAAAGATAGCACAAGGTTTGTAATCTGTTTTGCAATGACGGCGAAGCCAAATGACCTTAGGCGCAAGCCTGAATCTGGAGTTGATCCATGTCGCACACAGCCATAGGTGATATTGAAATATATTGGGAAAGTCGGGGTGAAGGCAAACCTCTGCTCTTGATAAGTGGGGTCAGCGGCGGCACCTGGACGTGGAAAGAAAGTATCGGGTCATGGTCTCCTCACTTTCGGGTAATTGTCTTTGACAATATGGGTGCAGGTCTTTCCAGCAAGCCTGATAGACCCTATCGGGTCGCTGAGATGGCGGATCATGCCGTAGCTGTCCTGGATGCTGCCGGGGAAGAGCGAGCCTTTGTGGTGGGGTTGTCCATGGGGGGGATGATAGCCCAGGAACTGGTACTGTGGCACCCGGAGCGGATTTCTGGTCTGGTGCTCGGATGCACCCACTGCGGCGGCAGTGAGCGCATTCCACCGGCTCCAGAGGTCATTCAACGATTTGCCGACAACCAGGGTCTTTCGCCCGAGGAGATTATTGACAAGAACCTCACTCTCTTGGTCACGCCTGCATTCTTGCACAGTGGTTCGGATTCCTTGAAACGTTACAGAGAACGGCAGCTAAAGGCTCCCTTGCAGCCGAATTATGCCCTGCAGAGACAGCTGGGAGCGATCCGCGGTTTCGATGCCTGCGACCGCCTCGGCAGCATTCAAACCCCGACCCTTATCCTCACAGCGGATCAGGACCAGCTGGTACCGGCAGAAAACGGCCGATTGTTGGCGAACCGCATTGCCGGTGCCAAATTGAAGCCCTTCAAAAATACTGGGCATCTCATTTACCTTGAATGTGCTCGGTCATTCCACCAAACCGTGATGAAATTTTTTCAAGCTCTTTCCTAAGCCCGGATTATTCATGAACCCCTGCTGGCTCCATGAACAATCCGCCCTTTGGGCCCTTCGGCTTTGCTCAGGGTCCTGAGCCTGTCGAAGGACTTCGACTGCGGCCTTTTCAGGCCTCCGCTCAGGGCTAGCCTTGAGCGGGTGCGGAAGCACCCTGTCGAAACCCGCAACCAAGATTTTCAATTTGTTGCGGGTGCTTATTCACGAATCCTGAAGATTCGTGAATAATGCAGGCTAAGCTGGAGTCAATGTTGACAATTCCAGGCTTCTGGACTAAAATCAATCCTCCCTTACCAAGGGTGTTTTCCGCAGTTTACAGTACCCCTCTACTACCACACACCTGAGAGGGCTCACATTTCCTGCTTTAGGATACGCAGAAACAAGGCGACCCTGATCCTGACTCTGAGGGTTGAGGCGTATTATTTTTGTTTTTGCTATGACAACATGAACTCACTGATTGGACTGCAGGAGATAATAATTCTTAAGACTTGGAGGAGAAACTTGCTATGGCCCCACGGGTAGACATCGAAGCATTGCAGCATCAGTTGCCATTTTACAAGAGCAGAAAAGAGAAAGCGAAAAAGGTACGATTCAACTGGCAGGCCGAGTGGGATAGATTTGATGCCAAGAAGATCTTTGACTTTGACATCGGTTCCATTCCGGAAAAAATAATTGAGGAACTGCGGAGCCGGCAAGAAGTACTTCTGGACGGAAACCATGCAGCGCTTTCTGTATTGGAGCGAGTTGTGGATGGGCTCTGCGGCTATCCCATAACGCCTTCCACGGCCATTGCCGAGGATTTTGCCAAGGCCGCTGCCGACGGAAAGAAAAATCTCTTTGGCCAAGAACTGATGTATTTCCAGCCCAGTGATGAACTGTCCGCCATTGCAGCGGTGGAAGCCATGGCTTCCCAGGGAGGGCGCTATGCTGACAATACATCGTCCCAGGGGCTGGTGCTCAAAACGAAAAACCTTTTTTCAGTGGCCGGAAAGAGGCTGCCTGTTGTTATGACGGTGATGGCCCGGGAGGTCAACAAAGGATCCTTGAGCATTCACTGTGGCCACACCGATTTCTACGGCGTGCGGAATGTGGGATGGGCCCAACTGGTATGCGGGGACAATCAAGAACTGCACGACCTGGTCGCCGTTGCCACTAAAGTGGCAGAGGTCCGGCAGGTGATGCTCCCTTGCATGGTAATCGGTGACGGTTTCATCAAAAGCCACGCCCTGGAGAACATGAAACTGCTTTCTGATACTTTTCTTCAGTATTTTGTCGGACCTGCAAACCGTCTTTATCAGCCTGATTTCGAGCAGAGATACCTCGCTGGCACCTTCACCGACACCGATCTGACCATGGAAGGGCAGGTGGCACAAGACCTGGCCTACCGATTTTTCAAAAGGTGCTTCGTTGCAGCGATGGACATGATGAACAAAATTCTGGACAGCAACTACAAAGTGGTGGAGTGTTACCGCACCGAGGATGCCGACATGGTCCTTATGATCATGGGATCAGGTGCGGGAGTGGTCAAGGATGTGGTTGACTACTATCGGGAGGCGAAAGGCTGTAAAGTTGGCCTGGTGCGGCCTGTGCTTTTTACCCCTCCTTGTTACGAGGAACTTGCCTATGGTGTCCGTAATGCCAAGATCATCACCGTGCTGGAGCGAAGTGGCATGGCACACAACCAGCTCCTTCTGGCCGATATCCAGGCGGCCCTGCAAGTTTCCAATCGTGCCGGCCGTGAGGGAAAGAAGGAACACCGGGTCTACGGCCGACAGGACATGCCCACGTTGCTGCACGGAGTGTACGGCTTGGGCAGCAAGGACTTCAACAAGTACGACGTAGCTGCTGTCATAGAGAATATGAAGGCGTGTCTGGAGGATAAGCGGGGTCAGTTTCACCGGGATTTCTTTGTTGGCATCGAAGGCCCCTACACTCTCAAAGCGGCAGAACTGCCCGACTATCAGGAGCGGGAGCTCGGCATAACCTTTATCGGCATTGGTGCCGAGGGAGTGAAAACCGCCCTGGAGACAGCGGCACTCGTTTACGCCCAGGACAAGGGCGATGGCTGCAAATATGTCCAGTCAGGAGCGCGATACGGAGCAGCAAGGAAGGGGTCTGCCGTCTTTATGAACATGCGCATCAGTAATCATCCTATTCGCAATAGCTCCCAACTCTCGGAACACGATGTGTTGGCTTTTTTCAATGAGAAGTTTGCCTCCGGCCACATCCTGCAGGAATATGTGGGAGGTCTCAAGCAACACGGGCTGTTTGTCATTAACAGTTCGAGAAGCAGTGATGAAATCTTGGCATCTTTTCCGCCTCATGTGCAGGAATTGATTGCGGAGCGGCAGATCAAGCTGGTGGCCGTTGATGCTACCAGGGCAGCCCTCAAGCACTTGAACCGGAACTTACCTGGTGCTGCCATATTGGGACTCATTAACAAGGAAAAGCAGATTTTGGCGGAGGAAGAATTCGAGACTCGCTTGCAAGGTATCTTTGCGGAAAAACTGGGAGCAAAAAAGGGCAAAGAGGTCATAGAGTCCAATATCACACTCCTCAAGTACGGAGCCGCACTTGCCTCACCCGCTTCCTCAGCCGATCTCGCTCAGGGAATAGATACGACTTGCGTTCCCTACGAGGTGGCTGAGCCTGAGAACTTCGGCCAGAACCATAAAGCAGCCGGTCTCCCTGTTGCCCTTACCGAGAAAGACGAACTGGGAACGATCAAGCCGGTGAACCTCATGGCTAACTACCAGCAGACGTTCTATGAAGATATAGTCCAGCCAATCGTCGAAGGGAGAAAGGTTCCCTGGGACAAGTTCCTGTCTGTGGTGCCTGCCGCTACCAGTAGGTATCGAGACATGAGTCATGTTGGCAGCATGCTCCCGGTATATGATGCATCGAAGTGCACCGCCTGCGGCCTTTGCGCCACTAGCTGTCCCGACTCGGCGCTCTATTCCACCATTACCGACCACCCCATCCCGGAGGCTGCGGAACGCTATTTCAGAATATTTAAGAAGCCGCCCAAAGGAATACCATGGGAGCGGTTTGCCATGAACATCGACGCAATTCCCGGAGCTTGTAAGGGGTGCGCCATTTGTGCCAATGTATGTCCCACCGATGCTTTGAAAATGGTGGACAAGATAAATGTCACTGAAGCCGACTTTCTTCCTGAGAAGTATAAAGACTTCGATAAAACCCTGGAGGTGGCTTCTCATGTAAGCAAGATGGCTCTTAACCAACAGGTGCTCTTTGTCTTTTCAAAACTCTATCCAGGCAGACACACCCTTTGCCCTGGTTGTAGTGAGGGGACAATCGGCTTGCTAACGTTCTTTGCGGCCGAATCCTTGCGCAACAATCCACAGGGGATCGCCACTTTCTACCAAGGCATCAAGGTTCTTTCGGAACAAAACCGGCGGGCCATAGACCACATGCTGGATCACGGCTTCAATATCTACACCATCACCGCCACCGGTTGCAGTGAAGTCTCAGAGCTGGCCAATCCCTTCAACGCCCGGATTTACCAGGCTGGTCACTACGGCTTTGGTACCGCCTCTGCAGCAGCGCTCGGAGCTAAATTCAGTCTGGATCAGGCCTATCTCAACGGCTTCAGTGATGTGCTGAGTAAGATCATTGTGTTTGCTGGTGACGGGGCAATCTACGATATCGGCAATGGTCCCTTCAACTATGCCTTGGGTGAAAATTACGACATCACCTGGGTGATCTACAATAACGAAGGCTACATGAATACCGGGGCGCAAAAATCTGGCGCCACCCGTTATGGCTGCGATCGTTCCACCTCTCCCATTGGGCAAATGTATGGGGGCAAGACCACCCTGCATCGGCGGATCATCAGCCAGGCCATGGGTATTTCCCATGTGTATGCGGCCAAGCTCAGCATCGACAATCCTTTCTACGCCATTAAGATTCTAAAGGAAGCCATCGCTTACAGTGGGCCGTCGGTGGTGGAGTTTTTCTCGGCTTGCCCGCAAGGACATCAGACCCATGATTGGGCTGGGCCTTTAATCTCGAGAATGATGGTAGAGGCGAGGAAATGGCAAGTGGCAGTGAGAAGACCATTTCAGCGCTTGGACATCTCAGCAAATCCGGAGCCGAAGTCAATTTATCCAAGTGAAGGAAGATCCTTCAAAAAGAAAATCAAAAGAGAGCCGGCCACCTTTTATGATGTGGTCAGTATGCTGGGTCAGTACAACCGGCATATAAAAACCCATGAGGGAGAGGATATCCCCGAAATTATCCTGGTGAATGAAACGGTGAGCCTCTTTAGATGGTTCAGAAACCAGTATCAGGCCGGCTATCGCGACACCATGCCCACAGAAGAAGAAGTGGAACGCATTGTGGCCGAGCATTACCAGTTTTAGTAACTTCAATCCGCATTCCGAAACCGGGAACCCGCCCGAAGGGTGGGAGTCCGAAGGACAAATCCCAAATCCCAAATCCCAGGGTTCAGGTGTCTGGTGTCAGGTTTCAGGTAATTAAAGCGAAGCGCTCCTCCAACCTCCAATAGTGTAGGCCATAGATTAAAGGATTCTTGATTTTCCCTATGCTCTATGCCCTATGCTCTATGCCTTCCCATGTCCTTTGGGCGTGGATTTTTTATCCCATGGAATTACCAGCCTTAATCAAAGTTCTTTGCTGCTTTGGCCTTATCCTGGCTTTGAACCGCCTGCGAGTTCACCTCAGCCTTTGTCTTTTTGTTGGTGCGGTGGCAGTAGGGTTTTGGATGGGGCAATCGCCGGGACAGATCACCCACAGTTTGGTGGCAAGTCTTTCCAGTGTCGAGACTTTACAGTTGGTGGCGATCATTTGCCTCATCCTGATAGTGAGTCAATTGATGAAAGTCTCCGGCCAACTTGATCGAATTGTGAGCAGTTTTGTTGCCATCGTACAGGATGCCTCCACTGTGAGTGTTGTCATGCCTGCCCTTATCGGGCTTTTGCCCATGCCGGGCGGAGCTCTGTTTTCAGCGCCAATGGTGGAAACAGCTGTGGCTGGATGCTCGTTGTCGCCGGACCGAAAAACGGCAGTCAACTACTGGTTTCGCCACATCTGGGAGTTCTGGTGGCCGCTTTACCCTGGGGTGGTTCTGGCGGTTAGTCTCTTGCAAGTGGAGATGTGGCGCTTTATTCTTATCCAGGCCCCGCTCACCCTCATCTCCATCGCGGCAGGCACGCTGTTTCTCTTGCGACCGCTGCGAGAGACCAGAGACAGGAATAACCGGCGGAATTTCCAAACACGAAGCCTGGGCCCTTTTCTCTGGGAAACCATGCCGATTCTGGTGGTAGTTGGTTGTATCGTTTTTCTTGCCTTGCTGCGGAACCTCGTTTTATGGGCAGGCGTAAGCATCAAGCTTCCCGCCGCCATGCCCCTGCTGTTTGGGCTGTTGGCCTGCGTGATTTGGGTAATGCGGGTCAATAGGTTGCACTCTAAAGATTTCTGGACAGCTCTGGTTGATCGCAACACCCTACCTATGCTGGTCCTTATTTGTGGGATCATGGCCTTCAAGGGAGCCTTGATAGACAGTCAGGCCGTTTTAGAGATTAGGGAAGAAATGGTTCGATACCAGATTCCGTTTCTGATAGTTATCGTAGCCATGCCTTTTATTTCAGGTCTGATCACGGGCATCACCATTGGTTTTGTAGGTGCCACCTTTCCACTTCTCGTCCCCCTCTTTGCAGGACTGTCGCCGTTCGACTTTTTACTTCATGCCTCTCTTGCCTATGTCTCAGGGTATGTGGGCATGATGCTGTCGCCGGTTCACATTTGCCTGCTGGTCACGAAAGACTATTTCAAGGCCAGCCTGGCGGCCAGTTACCGGCATATTTATAAGCCAGCGGCAGCGGTGATGGTGACCTGGATGGGGGTGTTGGGACTTTTACACTTCTTTTAGCCCGTTTGGTCCAGAATTTGCACATAATTCTAACACCCTATCCATGCCTGGGCGGGCTCCGGAAAAGGGGCCAGATTTTCAAAGAGGGCAGGGACTTAACCAGGATATTTCATGAATTGCTGTCGCGAGACCACGAAGATGGGCGGGCCACCAGGCAACCGCAGGGTGTTGGTTCCGAGGCGTACCTGGACGGTACGTCGCAGGGGCCGACACCCGAGGACGCCTGGAAGGACGGCCATATACGTGGTCGCAGCAAGTGATTCATGAAGTATCCTGGTTAATAGATTTGGGAATCCTTACTTAAGGTTAAGGGGATAGTCTGTTGGCAACGGTAAAAGAAACGCAGCCAGGACCCAGTAGCCCTGGCCCAGCTGACGAGGAGTGGCAGGCAGCACAAAAGGTGCTCACCAGCTTGCAGCTCACCAGGAAGAACTATTCCCTGTATCCCGAAGACCATGTCAATTGCAAAAGGGCTTTGGAGCAGTTTTGGCTCCAACTTGAAACCTTCCTGCAAACGCACGGTAACTTCAGGTTCGAAATAGAAAAAGACCGACTTACCTTCCAGGGAGAGGAGATCTTAACAGAGCCCCCAGAGGATGGGAATTTGCCTTTCACCCTCTTCCGCGATGGCATTCAGTGGTTGGAATTTCAAGATGGTACCGATACAAAGGAGGTAGAAGAGTTCCTGCGGATACTCAACAAATACCGAGTCCTCACAGACGAACCCGAGGGGGATCTGGTAACTGCCTTTTGGCAAGCTGGGCTACAACACATTCAGGTCGAGGTGGCTGATTTTTTCTGGGGGGCTGAACCGGAAGCTGACTTTGAAATACCTCCTGCAAAGGAAGATGTAGACTCCCTATTGTCTGAAGAAGAGGAGCAAGAGTCCTCAGAACAAGAGCCCGTTGTCTCAATAGATCCAGCAACACTGGAGCTCACACCGGAAGAAGAGGCGGAGCTCCAGGAGATGGTCCGCCTCGAAGAAAAGCGGGATCCAACTGCAGACTATTTGAACGCCCTGCTGGATAGTCTTCTGGAACTTAGAGAAAAAGAGAATTTCGACCCAATTCTCGAGTCCCTGGAAGAGGAATTCCACGATTCACTGGCTCGAAGAGACTTTGAGGCTACCCTGAAAATTCTCAAGAGCTTGCACCATGTTCGCCACGTTTGCGAGTCTGAAACAACGTGGGCTATCCCTATTATTGATAACTTTTTTCTCACTGCTTCCAGTTCCCAGTCCCTTCGGCCTTTGCAGGCAGCATGGTCGGAAATGGATACCGGGCAGATAGAAAAAATAAAAGAAATCCTCCTGGCACTCCAACCCGAGGCCATCCACACTCTCGGCAGCATGCTGCTTCAGACCCCGTCTTTACGACTGCAACAGATGCTCACGGAGGTGATCCTCTCTCTGGCTTCCCGTGATCTTCGACCCTTGGAGGCCATGCTGGATCGTCCAGAAGAAGATCTGGTACAGAAGCTCGTTCTTGTGGTGAGTAGTCTAGGTGGAGAAAGACCCATACAGATTCTAGCGAAGATGGTTCACCATTCGTCGGCACGGGTTCGCCAGGCGGCGGTCAAGGGGTTATTGCGTCGGGGTCCCGCAAGCATTAAAGAACTCTTCCATCTCATTGAGGATGAGGACGACTCTGTGCGCCGCCTGATATTGCACCATATGGGAAAGGAAAGGAACGAAGTCAGCGAGACCCTTCTTTTGCAGTATCTTGAACAAGGCAAAATCAAAGGCTCGGATGACAAACACATCATTGCATGTTTTAGGACCCTTGGCCGGTGCGGTTCACCGCGTTCTATTCCATTCCTGCGCCAAACCCTTCTCGGTCGAGCCTGGCTGCCAGACCTACGTAGTTCCGCCTATCGGCAGGGTGCTGCCCTTGCCTTGCAGGCAATGAGAATAAAGGGAGCTCAGCAGGTGCTGGAAGATGCCAGCCGGAGCCTCAAGCCAGGCGTCCGGCGTATAGCCCGAAAGGTCGTGCAGGACCAGGGTCATCAAAGTAAGGAGTGATACCTTGTCGGCTCAAAATTCAGACCTGATCGCATTGGGGGGAAGGTTTATCAAGGCCTTCCATCACATGATCCATACGGTCAGGATTCATCAAGATAACAACCAATTGATGAAAGAGTGCATTGCTCAATTTGGAAAAATCCTTGCCGAAATGGCCGGCGGCGAGGAGTTGGAGCTTCTGCTTTGGCGGGGAAGATTCTTTCTGCAGGGTGAAAAGCTTCTGTATCGGAGAGAGACCTTTCCACTGATCAACGAAATGATGGAATACTTCCCGCAACGAGGACTTCAAGGGCTACGATTTCTTCCTACCTTCAGGAAGGCTTCATTCGGAGATTTCATTATCTTTGCAAGGCTTCTTGATGAGTCCGCTATGCAGGAGGATCCCCCATCCTGGTTGGAGCGCCAACTGGCGGATAATGGGTTGCAGTGGTTAGAGATCCTCCGGGAAATGGACGACGTTCCCCCGGATATTGAATTGCGGCGCAAAGAAAAAGCTAAGCAAACGTACTTGCACACTTTGGCTACGGTTAAAGAGGTGGCTCAGAAAGTTTCCCAAGGAAGCGTTGCCGGGATACGCAAGGCCAGGCGTCTGGCCCAGACCATGGTGGAATTGGTTCTGGAGGACGAGACCCTGATGTTGGGCTTATCAACGATTCGAGACTACGATGATTACACCTACACCCATTCGGTTAATGTGGCACTCCTTTCCATGAGCCTGGGTAGACGTATCGGGCTGTCCCATGTCTTTCTCGAGCAACTTGCCATCTGCGGCATGTTTCACGACTTGGGCAAAGTAGAGGTGCCCAAAGATATTCTCCTCAAACCGGATCTGCTGAATACCGGAGAGTGGGAACAGATTCGCAGACATCCCTTGATAGGTGTGCACAGAGTTCTCAGGCTGCATGCATCTCGCGACATGAGGTCGAGGGTTGTTTTGGGTCCTTTCGGACATCACCTCAACTATGATCTCAGTGGTTATCCACGACTTCATTTTACCGATACCTTGACTCTCTTCGGGAAGATCCTGCGTATCGCAGACACCTATGATGCTCTGACTGCGGACCGAGCCTATCGTCCCAGATCTTTCAGCCCGGACGAGGCATTGAGAATGATGTGGGAGAAGGTAGGAATAGAGTATGATCCGATCTTGTTGAAGACATTCATCAACATGATGGGGTTGTATCCGGTGGGGACAGTACTAAAACTGGATAGTGGAGAATTAGGGCTTGTGGTTGATTATCCAAACGAGTCCGAAAGAACACGACCCCAAGTACTGTTGCTGGTTGATGACGGTCAGGGTGGTCTGACAGGCGGTGATATGTTGAATCTTGCAGATCGGGATCAGAAAACCGGTTCATATGTGAAGAAGATCGTCAAATGCCTCCATCCCTCCGTGCTCGGAATCCAGCCTTCCGAGTTCTTTTTAAAAGAAGCAAGTTAGGGTGGCGATCTTAGATTGCAGAATGCAGATCGCAGATTTGTGTCCTTAAACTTCCTTTTCGTTCTTAAATCTAAAATCTGAAATCTTAAATCTAAAATGAAATAAGCTGGCTTGAGAGTGTCCCGCTCAAGTTTCTCTATTGGTCTGCTCGTAGAGGGCAACTTGTTCTTGGAGGGAGAGTTTGAATTCGAGATTGGTGCCAGTTTCCCGGCAGACATTGCAGCGAGATGGTGAGCACTCTTGACAGAAATGACAATCAGGACACCGGTGTTTTTTGGGCCCTCGATCGCGACAAGGGTCGTAAAAGAGTCCTTGGTGTTGGGGTAACCGCTTGAATGTTTTTTCAGACTCAGACACGGTTTATCTCCTAGAGGAGATATAGTTGAAAGTCTTTGCTTATCCTAAGTGTATCCTAGAGGCTGGCATGGGGCAACAGGGGGATTTTAGATTGTAGATTTTAGATTGTAGATTGCAGATTGAGAGCAGGCCAAACCGGCTAAAAGGACATTTGGCATTAGGCGTAAGGCATAATATAAGTTTTCTTTGATTTTTTTGCCTTGTACCTTGCTCCTTAAGCCTTGTGCCGTCCTTTTATTCAGGAATGCCTCGGTAGGAAATTCTACGGGCATTACCGCGGTTGAGAGCTACGGCACTGCCCAACAGTAGAAAACCTCCTGTCAAGAAGCGCCACGTTACTGGTTCGCCAAGGAAGAGGATACCAAGAATGGAAGTGAAAACCACCTCGGCCATCAAGAAAAGTCCCCCTTCCCAACTCTTGCAATAGCGGAATCCCTGGTTCATCAGGAGTTGGGCGGCCAGAGCAGAGCATACAATACCTCCCAGCATAAGCCATTCTGAAGTAACCCGAGGAACCTGGGGATGAGCGATAAAGGCTGGAAAAGAGATAACACTACCAAGGAGGCAAAAGTAAAGATAGATGACAACGGGGCCATTTTTTTCCCGTAACTTTTTAATGATGCCAACGGTGAGTCCAGCGAAGGCTCCGCCCAAAACAGCCATGGCCTGGCCCAAAAGTCCGCCCTGAAGTCGAAAATCGAAGAGAAGCGCCACACCAACAAGAGCTATCACTACGGATACAATCTCAGCCCAGGTAATGGGTTCCTTGAAAAATAAGGGCGAGAAGAAGGCGGCGAAAGCCGGAAAAGAAAAGAAGAGGACTAAGGCGGTGGAAATGGGGATGAGGCGAATCGCGGTAACAAGTGCGAGAAAAGCACAGGAACCGGTGATTCCTCTGATAATTAAGAGTTTTCGATTGTGGCCGGCAAAGGGATTGCGATTCCAGCCTAGAATGGGCACGAGGATGGCGAGACCACAGGCAAAACGATAGAAGGCGATATCCCAGATGCGGAATGGCGGTCCCAAAAGTTTGATCAACCCGTCGAGAACCGCGAAAAGGAATGCGGATGCCAGCATCAGGAGAGCACCCACATTTGCGGTGGAGTGAAGGAGGGAACGGGCTTTAGAAGTAGACTTCAGATTCATGGACGGGGAACATCCGGCTCTTTGTGTTTGAGGTCTTCTCCCAAAACCGCGCCTGAGAGAAAGCTGCTGGCATCAGTGATATTACAATCTCTTTAAACTTGATGAAGCCTCCTTGCTCCAGGTTCTGCAAGGATTCTTGCCTGGCCTCCAACTCTATCCCCAGGTAATGGACGAGTTCCTGGACAGATAGAGTGCATTCATTGCCTTCTTTGCGGCAGTAGAGAATGGCAAAAAGCACTTTTTCCGCCGGGCTAAAGCAATTAATCTTAGCATGTCTGCTTTTTCCATGAAAGGGTAAGAGATTGGAAAAGACTACTTTATCTAAAGAGTCTCGACCCGTACTCT
The DNA here is from genome assembly GCA_030601545.1 of Syntrophobacterales bacterium. Taxonomy (GTDB): domain Bacteria; phylum Desulfobacterota; class Syntrophobacteria; order BM002; family BM002; genus BM002. Next base: position 5,491 of record JAUVTM010000005.1, on the reverse strand, counting down.
CGATAGACTATGGGTAAATACTAAAGATAATCTATGTAATAAAGAGAATTTTGGTGTAATAGCGAATAAAAAGGAAATGTAATCGTATTTTTGGAGAAATAAAGAAAATTATATAATATTTTAGTGGTTGGCAGATAATAGGACTTCTGTTATAAATCGTAGACTTTTGCGCCGGGGTTCGCATCGGTAGACGTAACGCCCCGGCTTTTTCTTGGACGAAGACGGTAATTCAATCTGAACACAGTGTAGTAGAGGAGGGACGGACCATGCTCTGTCAAACGATCAAAGTAGGCACAGAATGCTTTTTCATGGGCAAGCAGGGCTGCAGTTTTAATGGCGGCATCTGTTATCCCGTGGTTGAATCTTGCCAAGGTTGCGGCAAGGCCATGACCTTATCACAAGGCACCTATTGCCAATCCTGCCCCGAGCCCCAAATCAAGTGGAAAAACGGCTCCTGCAATCTCGCCACCCACATCAAGTCTGGAACCGAGAAAGTGGTGAAGCTCAACCCCTTGAAGGCTTCCAAGCGCTCTCGTAGGTAAGTCAGGGAACAAAGACAGGACCTCTAGCCCGGACAATTCATGAATCGGTTGCTACGACCGTAGATATGCCGGTCCTTCCTGGCGTCCTCGGGCCTCGAAACCTGCGACGTACTATTCTAGTACGCCTCGGATTCAATCCCGCGGTACCGCGGGACGGTTGCCAGGTGGCACAGCCATCTTCACGGTCTCGCGACACAGATGCATGAATTATCCGGGCTAAAAGCTGGCTGCAAACCAGTGCCAGGATTAGTGCGTCCAGGCAGGCTTGTCTCTAACCCCTGCCCGGGTGAGGTATGTCCTTACTCGCAAAGCGCAAAGCGCAAAGCGCAAAGCGCAGAGCGCTTCCTTAAACTCCTGAATACCCCAATTTCTGAATTACCCAATCAATCGTCTAGCACCCTACATCTGCGCTCCGACTTGACTTGAATGTAGCATTGGGGCATAGTCCAAACACATAGATTTGCTTCGTTAGGATAGCTCAGGATGAGAGGAAAGGTTGAATGGGTCTGGTGACCGCAGCATTGATAAAGGAAGAGCAGAGGATACTTATCGCCCAGCGAGGCAGGAGTAAACGCTTTGGTCGTCAATGGGAATTCCCTGGGGGCAAAGTAATGCAAGATGAGACCCCGGAAGCTTGCTTGCGTCGGGAGATCCAGGAGGAGCTTAATCTGACGGTTCGAGTTGAGGAACTCTTCTGCACGGTACACCATCAGTATCCGGACTTCTACATCGAACTGATGGCATTCTGGTGCACAATTGTTGGAGGTTCCTTGGAGTTGGACGAACATGAACAGGTACAATGGGTAACCGTACCGGAAATGAAGCAGTACGATTTTGTGGCAGCGGATCTCAATGTTATCACAGCTCTTGCCAATAACTGGCATAAAACAAAAGATTAAGGGATATTGCGTTCTGGAAGCCACGTTCTTTGGGAGTGGGTTTTTTACTTTTCCGCCAGCTTCAGGATCGGTCAACTCAGACTGTCAATAGACAAGGGACAGTTGTTGATCATGGAGAGAAGAATTTCGCCCCTACTGGAAGCCAAAAGAGAACTCACACGGCGGGAAGAGAGCATGCTTTCCCCGTACGCCACCCTCAGTACCACCGCGCTCCGGAGGCGATCTGAGGAACGGGTTGAACGGGGACACCGGCAGCATTTTTCACTCGATGCGGACAGGATTCTCCATTCTCTGGCCTACACCCGCTACATTGACAAGACGCAGGTTTTCTACCTGATTGACAATGACCATATTACTCACCGGGTCTTACACGTTCAGTTCCTTTCCAAGATTGCTCGGGATGTGGGGCGTTTCCTCCGATTGAATGAAGATCTCATCGAGGCTATTGCCCTGGGCCATGACATTGGACACGCCCCATTCGGACACGATGGTGAACGCTATCTCTCGGCTATCTGCCAACGCCACGGCATCGGTGGCTTCCAACATAACGTTCAGAGTGTACGGTTTCTCGACCACATCGAGCGGAAAGGTCGTGGCTGGAACCTATCCATCCAAGTATTGGACGGTATTATTTGCCATGATGGTGAGATCCACGAACAAAGCCTGCGGCCTCAACCGGGCAAGACATTCGAAGACCTCGACAGGGAAATGGACCTCAAGAGCAATGAACCAGAAGCAACTCTGACACCAATGACCCTCGAAGGCTGTGTGGTGCGCCTTGCAGACACAATCAGCTACATCGGTCGCGATATAGAAGATGCAATCAGGCTCAATCTCATAAACCGAGACGAAATCCCGACAAACTGCGCCAACTTGCTGGGAACCACCAATGGCGCCATCGTTTACAATCTTGTGGAAGATGTCATCAAAAACAGTGTGGACCGAGATGCGGTGGGATTCAGCCCAGAGGTTTCGGAAGCTCTCAGGGAGTTGAAGTCTTTCAACTATACCAGAATCTATCAAAACCCCAAAATCAAGGGCGAGGTGGGCAAGATTGGCCGGGTGTTCGAGACCCTCTTTGAACTCTATCTGGGGGATATTGCCAAGGAGGACCGCGAGTCCGAACTTTTCAGTGGTTTTCTTGGCGGTATGTCCCAAGAGTACATCGATTCCCACTCACCCCCGGAAGTAGTCCGTGATTTCATAGCAGGCATGACCGATAAATTTTTCATGAGACAATGCCAGCAGCGGCTTCTCCCCCAGAGAATGCCGAGTCGCTTCTGATTTATTCAACATCGAAAACCTGGTCCTTAGGGTTAGGTCAGATATAGTTGGCTCGGCCTGAGGTTAAAAACTGTCGAACTTGCAAAGCTGCTTGGAGTGGAATCCAGCCTATTTTGTATCTTGAATATCGAATATCGAACAAGGAATTTCGAACAGCAGAAGTTTTTGAAAGCAATGAGACAATGTTTTTTACTTCGACATTCTGCGGTTCCTTGTTCTGCGGTTCTGCGGTTCATATTCTCAAAGACTTGATAGCTGATAGTTGAATGCTGGGTGTTGACCGGGGAGACTGGATCCGTTTTTGTAGCCTCCTCAGGGGCAGTCCAAAGCCGGGTCCTTTGGGTCCGGATTCTTTATTTGGCTACGACCCGCCAAGGGAAGAAATACTTCCTACCTCTAACCGCAGGTTTACTCATGGATGTTCTGTCAATCCTGGCCCTGGTGATATTGATCCTGGCAATGCCCGCTGGTCTGATTGCAGTAGTACTCGGTTTGCCGGGAACCTGGTTAATACTGGTTGCATCCGTCTTTTATAGTTGGCTCACAGATTTTGCCATAATTACCTCACAATTACTGTTGGGCCTATTAGCACTCGCGGTAGTTGCTGAAATCCTGGAGTTTTCGTCAGGCCTCTGGGGAGCCCGACGCTATGGTGGGACGAAAAAAGCAATGGTGGGTACGATGATCGGCGGAATATTAGGAGCGGTTGCGCTGTCACCTATGCTCTTTGGTTTTGGTACCATAGTGGGAGCTTTTTTCGGTGCTTTCGTGGGCGCATTCTCGATGACTTATTTTGAACAGAGAAAGATGGACCAAGCTATGCGGGTGGGGTGGGGGGCTCTGCTGGGTCGGGTCTTTGCTATGGTTTTCAAAGGGGCGGCGGTTGTGGCCATGATTGGCTTGGATGTCTGGGCAATATTTTTTGCGCAGAGAGCATAATAAAGCTGCGAGACGGGAAATCGGGCGAGACGGGAGGTCGGGTAAGAATTGTATTGAATTAGCCTCGTCTCGCCAGTCTCGCTGTTGCCTTTTTCCTGCAGAATAAGACTACCTTTAGCTGCCTGACTCCACCTCACCTTCCAGGCGCGCTAGGTTTTCCCGGGCAAACTCAATGGTGGGATCCATCTCGAGGGCTATCCGGTAGAGACGAATGGCTTCTTTTTTATGGCCCATCTCTCGAAGATTTGAGCCGATATTGGCGTAGTCGATGGCGGACCCGGGATCTAGCTCCAGGGCTTTTTCGAACTGCTCAATAGAGCGTTCGTGCTCTTTGAGTGTGAAATAGCAAAACCCCAGCAGATTATAGATCTCCTTCAGATTGGGATCAAACTCCCTTGCCAGTTCCAGGGCCTCTATGGCGCCCCTGTAGTCCTCCGTATCCTTCAAAGATACGCCTATATGTGTATGGACGCTGGCTATATCCAGGGGGAGGGGATTCAGGTTCAAGGCTGTTTGAAACTCTTTCAGCGCTTCCCTCGGTTTTTCCTGGTATTCCAGGGCTAATCCCATGAAAAAGTGCAGATCGTAGCGGTTGGGAAATGATTCAATCAATTTTTGGATTCCAGCCACTGCCTGTGGTCCCTCCACGGTTTGGCTTAGTATCTTGGCAGCGTGAAAAACCACGCTGGAATTCCTGGTACGATCTCGGAAATGGGCCCCTGGTATTATGGTATAGACAGAAGGGATCCCCAGCTGTGGGTGGGTTACATCAATGACCAGCACCTCTAGGCCGAGACGAGAAAGGGCGGAAACACAACGCTCTATTTCGATCTTGAAGTTGTTGTGGGTGAGGTCGGGCAGACTTTTTATGGACACCACTGGCGCTGAAGAAGTTATGTGGTTGGCTTCCTCCAAATTCTTATACTTGGGGAGAGTTGGCCGATAACTGGTGCGGTTCTGGAAATCTCCCGCTAGCTGAGCGATCTCGGTGAGAGCACGGACGAGGGATTTCTCTGGATTAGTGGTGGTGCCGGCAGTGAAAACGATTTCACTTCTTTCGGGGAAAGTGCTGGGATCCCAGGCCAGAGTGCCTACTGTGGGAATTCCAGTGTCCAAAGAAAAGTCCTTGATGAAAACTTCAAGAGCTTGTGCGGCAAATTTGTCAAGCAGTTCCCGTGCTGCTGGATCTTGGACACTGGCGGGATCGATGCTTGGGGTGACCATTCGATCGTGACTGATTACCGAGGAGACGTGACGCTCTACCACTTCGCACAAACTCTGCAGGATGGCTTCTTCGAGTGCGTTGCCAGCGGCAGGGCCATTGTACTCATGGATGGTGTAAAACCAGTCGATTGGAATCAGCACTTCAGAATCCCTGGTAAGGTTGCACCCCTTGGTCCAGCGAAAGGGTAACTCGCTCAGTGCAGAAGTGCCCAGCTTCGGGTCAGTCTCGTTGTCATTAAGCGACTGCCACAACATCTCTATGGGTAGGGTATTACCGTCCAACTCCGAGTAGGTGGCCATGGGAAAGTGCGTGTTCTTGATGTAGGAAAAAAAGCTGAAGCGCTCGGCAAGTTCCATCAGGGCGCTGGCTTCTGCCTGAATCACCGTATTTCCTTTCCCCATCTGCTTCTTGGTGGCGGTGAGCGGCACAGCATCTGTGCCACAGAGGCTTATGTAGACAGGGATGTCCAAGCGGCCGGAGTCAATGCGCATGGTTTTGTCCAATATGTCCAAATCCACGCCGGCGAAGCGCTGCCGCACATGAGCCACCGTTTCCTCAGGAGAATGCACTTTATCCTGATCGTACGTGTAAGACTTGAAAAC
>JAUVTM010000337.1 GCA_030601545.1 Syntrophobacterales bacterium | reverse complement strand
ACTATTCGCCCAATAACTTCTTAATCTCGTTTTTTGTCGCCACCTTGCCCGCAAGCTTGACCTCTCCATCTACCACCAGGCCAGGTGTGATGAATACGCCGTAACCGACAATCTCATTTACATCGGTTACATGGCCGACCTTTGCGTCGAGGCCAAGCTCCTTAACCGCTTCCTTGGTGTTCTTCTCCAGTGTTTGACATTTGGGACAGCCAGGCCCTAATACTTTGATATCCATATTTAACCCCCCATTTAATATAAGCAGTCCGCTCGCAGATTTCAGGTTTCAGGTTTCAGTGTTCAGGTTTTGTGTTTCACTTCCCTGACACCCGACACCTGAAGCCTGACTCCTGAATCCTGAGCCCTGACCGCTATCAGGCAAAATAGTTCCCAAATATCAGACCGCTGATCGTGGCCATTACCACCACAAGGAAAATGAAGACTAAGGTCTTTTTAGTCCCCATCACGCTTCTGATCACTAGCATGTTGGGAAGACTCAGGGCCGGTCCCGCGAGCAACAATGCAAGGGCAGGACCTTTACCCATTCCTGCGCCCAGCAGCCCCTGTAGAATTGGCACCTCGGTAAGGGTGGCAAAGTACATGAAAGCTCCTACTACCGAGGCGAACAGGTTCGCCTCCAAGGAGTTGCCACCCACGAGGCCGCTCACCCAGCTGGAGGGAATGAGTCCCTCGGAGCCGGGTCGCCCCAGAAGAAGCCCAGCAGCGATCACGCCGGCAAAAAGTAGGGGCATGATCTGTTTGGTGAAGTCCCAGGTAGACAGGAACCAGGTCTCGGTCTCACCCCTGGTGGTGGTTATCATGATAGTCAAACCTATTATGCCGGCAGAGAAGGCGATGAGCGGCTCATTGGGAAAAAGAAGAGCCAGAACCAGAACAGCAGCACCGGAAAGTACCACCTTGAAGGCCATGACCCGGAACCAGACGACGAGGAGAATTCCAAGTAGCCCTGCAAAGGCTCCGGTTAGTGGCCACTTGACACTGTAGATAGCATTCCAGACCCCCACGGGCTCAGCAGGCGTTCCCCAGGTAGCAGAGACCAAAATACCTACCATGGTGACGAAATAGATCACATTCTGCCACAGGGGCCGCTCCACCTCCGGCTCCGGCATCATCATGGCTGCCTGGGCTTTTTCTTGCTCTTCTTTCCTGAAGACGAGATACATGATGAGCCCGATGACAATGCTGAAGATCACCGCGCCAACGGCCCGGGCTATCCCAATCTCTAGCCCTAGCACCCGGGCGGTAAGGACTATGGCCAGAATATTAATGGCAGGTCCGGAATAGAGAAAAGCGATTGCCGGACCAAGGCCGGCCCCCCGCTTCCAGATACCGGCGAAAAGTGGCAGAATGGTACAGGAGCACACAGCCAGAATGCTGCCCGAGACCGAGGCTACGCCATAGGCAAGAACCTTTTTCGCAGCAGGCCCCAGATATCTCATTACCGCTGCTTGCGACACAAAGCAGGCGATGCCACCGGCAATGAAAAATGCCGGCACCAGACATAAGAGGACGTGCTCTTGGGCGTACCATTTGACCAGGGCCAGGGATTCAATGACCGCACCGGCAAACCGGCTATTGTCGATAGGAAGCCAGAAAAAGATGAGGAAAAGGCCAATGATGACAGCCATCGGTTTCCAGAGACTCTTCCAGTCTATGAGGGTCTCCTCGACCTCCCCTTCTAACCCCTTTTCCCCGGCAATAGACTCGTTTTCAATCACACTTGCTTCTTCCATTTCAATTCCTCTCCAAATTCTCGTAGGGCGGGTCTCAGCACCCGCCATAAATCCTCCCTGGTTCGCTGGCCGGTACG
>JAUVTM010000233.1 GCA_030601545.1 Syntrophobacterales bacterium | reverse complement strand
TAAAGGGAATAAACGACGACGTCGACAGCTTCAGGGAGTTGCACCAGAAACTTCTGGCGGTGCGGATTCGCCCCTACTATGTCTTCTATTGTGAGCCGGCCCCAGGAATCGACCACTTTCGCACTCCGGTTGAAAAGGGAGCCGAGCTCATTCGAGACGCACTTCGCGGCCATACCACAGGGCTGGCCCAACCCATGTACGTCATAGCCACAAATATTGGCAAAATTCCTTTGATGCCTGATTACTATTTTGTGGACAAAAACGAGAAAGAGTACACCTTGAGGAATTACAAAGGCGAGATAACCACACTGCCGAATATTCCGGAGTAAGGTTTGTCCAGCTGGCAGCTGACAGCGGGCAGCAAGAGGAAAGCTCATAGCTCTAAGCTGAAAGCTCAAAGGGGAAGTCGTAAAAATCGTAGCAGGTAGGTCGGGTGGTTTCCGCCTCGGCGGAGTTCACCCGACACCAAGTTCTGTCGGATGACAGACTTCAGCGGGCAGCAGGCAGCATTGAATACTAGGGACTGAACACTACTTAGCCCGGATGTTTCATGAATCGCCTACTACGACCACGGATATGGCCGCCCTTCCGTGCGTCCTCGGGTGTCGGCCCCTGCGACGTACCATTCAGGTACGCCTCGGAACCAATCCCGCGGTAGCGCGGGACGGTTGCCCGGTGGCACACCCATCTATCGTGGTCTCGTGACACCAATTCATGAAACATCCGGGCTTGATTGTCTTAGTCTGGATCCCGGATAGCCCGACGCAGTCGGGCTTCCGGGATGACTTCTTTAGACGGGCACGGAGGCCCGTCCCACCAGCACGGAGGCCCGCCCTACTGGATTCTTTAATTTCGAAATTCGAAATGTGCCTTCCACTCTATGCCCTTAGCCCTATACCCTCTGCCTTTCCAAATCTACAATCTTAAATCTTAAATCTAAAATGCTCTGGGCCCGACTTTAGCTGTTCAGCACTTCCATGGCTTCCTCTAGGTAACATTCGGTGAGGAAAGGAATACCGGTCACCTTGGCGCACTCTTCGGTAAGCGACATCAGCTCTTTTCGGGAAATGGCCGGCAGCGAGAAACAACGGGCACCCGCCAAAAGCTGCTGGAGACCCACCCTGAGCCTGTCAGCGTAGCTGAAAATGCCCACGGCCCCAAGCGGGATGTTCTTCATCTCATCCTTGCCCACCATATCAGCAACCTGCTCCCAACATACGAAGATCTCTTCCAGGGTGGTCCCGAATTGACTCACCGTTTTGGGAAGATCGTCTTTCTCAACCCATCTGGCGATGTTCTTGCCCACCATTCCCGGAATCATCAATGCCCGGCCCATACAAACCGCCTTCGCAAACGGCGCGCCCAGGGCAAGTGCCTTGAATATACCGTCTTCACTGGAAAATCCTCCTGCGAATGCCAGGTCAGGACTTCTCTCGCCCTTGTCAGCCAAAATCTTGCTGAACTTGTAAGCCATGCTGTGAATGTAGAGACTGGGGATGCCCCATTCTTCCATCATACGCCAGGGAGACATGCCCGTGCCTCCGGGTGCTCCATCAATGGTAAGCAGGTCTATTTTCGCCTTAGATCCCCACTTGATGGCCATTGCCAATTCGCGCAGTGGGTAAGCGCCTGTCTTGAGGGTGATGCGCTTAAACCCGAGCTTCCTGAGGCGATCGACCTCGGCGTAGAATTCTTCCTCGCCGATGAATCCCAGCCGACTATGGCGCTCGAATTCCTTGATGGCGCCACTGGCGAACGCTTTCTGCTGAGTAGGAGAGGAGGGGTCCGGAGTTACAATGTAGCCACGTCTCTGGAGTTCCTGCGCCCTTTCCAGGCTGTCAACTTTAATCTCGCCGCCGATGCATTTGGCCCCTTGACCCCACTTGAGCTCTATGTTGTCCAGGCCGTGCTTGTCAATGATGTACTCGGCGACACCGAGCCTGGTATCCTCAACATTCATCTGCACAAGCATTTCGCCGTAGCCTTGATGGTAGCGACGATACTGCTCAATACGCCGGTCCATATCAGGCGCACTTGTTATCTTGCCGTCTTTGTTAAGCTCCAGCGCCGGGTCGATACCACAGACGTTCTCGCCGCAGATGAGAGTGACACCGCCAATAGCAGCGCCCACGGCGAAATGCTCCCAGTTGGCGCGGGCTATCTCTGTGGAACCCAGCGCACCGGTGAATACCGGCACCTTCATTTTCACCTTGGTGTCCCAGCCATACTCGGTTTCTGTGTTCACCGAGGGGAAAGTGGCGGTGTCCGGGTCGCCGACAACGCCTTCCGGCATGCCCCTGGCACCCATGGCGTATCCCTGGATATTGAGATGGGAATAATCAATAGGATAGTCCTTGTCACCTCCCGCCGTTATCTTGCCGAAGGGACCAGGGTAAATTACCTCGCGACCTCGAAAGGTTGATTTGAACACCTCGCAGTTCCCGCGGCAACCGTCAGTACAACGAGAGCAGAGGCCAGACATGGGTACCACTGATTTAGACCTATTGAAGGTTCTGGTGGCGTCATTGGCATTTGGACGTTGCAGGTTCATCTTGATACTCCTTCCTTACACAATTTTAGAGAAGTTTAGCACCTATCCGAAGCAGAAGTCTCCGGGACCATAAATACAAAAGGCGTCATGCTCATGGGGCTCTCCCATGCAACAGACGCCTTTGTCGAAGCAGAAAAACCGCACGCCGTTGTGCGGCCATTTATCTATACTTATTTGTGCAGCATCCTTTTTTAGCTGTACTAATGGAATTTGTCAAGAAGTTTTTGAATAGAGCATAGGGAGGTAATTTCGAATTGCGGATTGCGAATTTCAAAATTCGAATTTCGAAATTCCAAATCCGAAATGTGCCTTGCACTCTATGCCCTATGCCCTATGCTCTTTAAAGTTCTTCCGACAGCAGGATGGCCTCAGCCACTTCGCGCATGGATTTGCGCGAGTCCATGCTGCGCTTTTGGATCCAGCGGTGCGCCTCCTCACCGGACATATTTCGCCGCCGCATGAGAACGTCCTTGGCCCGTCCTACGCGTTTGCGAGACTCCAACTCCTCCTGGATCACCGTGGTTTTTACCATGAGTTCAGTATTGAAAATCGCCACCGCAGCCTGGTTGGCCACTGTTGTGAAGAGGTTCTTTTCCGTTGCGGTAAACTCATGCGATACCGATGTATAGCAGTTGATCACGCCAATCATCCGGTCTTTTACACTCATGGGCACACTCAGCATGGAAACAAGTCCCATTTTTCTGGCCAGTTCCTTTTCTTTGAAGCGCGGCTCCTCCAGCACGTTTCTCACCTCGTAGGGTTTATTATGTTGGGCCACATAACCCACCACCCCTTCGCCCAGATTCACCGAACGTTCCTTAATATAGTCGCTGTCAATGCTTTGGGTAGCCCGGATGGTGAGGACTCTGCCCTTCTCGTCCAGAAGCCAGAGCGAGCAGACCTCTGAGTTCATCGCCTTGGCAGTGACAATCACAATGAGTCTGAGGATGTCTTC
>JAUVTM010000246.1 GCA_030601545.1 Syntrophobacterales bacterium | reverse complement strand
AGTAGGGATTAGGCCGACGCACAAGACAGTATGCACAGGTGTGGAGATGTTTCGCAAGACCTTGGATGAGGGTCAGGCGGGAGACAACATAGGGGTTTTGCTGCGTGGGGTGAAGCGAGAAGACGTGGAGCGTGGTCAGGTGGTAGCGCATCCTGGTTCGATTATGCCGCACCGGAAGTTTAAGGCTGAGGCGTATGTATTGAAGAAGGAGGAGGGTGGGCGTCACACGCCGTTTTTCAATGGGTATAGGCCGCAGTTTTATTTTCGGACCACGGATGTGACCGGAGTGGTGACGTTGCCTGAGGGAGTAGAGATGGTGATGCCTGGAGACAACGTGTCCGCGAGCGTGGAGTTGATCACGCCGATAGCGATGGAGAAGGAGTTGCGGTTTGCCATTCGAGAGGGAGGCCGCACAGTGGGCGCCGGTGTCATCAGTGATATTATTGAATAGCGAATTAGGAAATTAAGAAATTAAGGAATTGGAAATCCCTGAATCCCTAAATCCTTGAATTCCTCAATTTGTCGAGAAGAAGCATGCGTATTATCGTAACGTTGGCCTGTTCAGAGTGTAAACGGAGAAATTACACGACAACCAAGAACAAGAGGACCACCCCAGAGAAGTTGGGGTTCCGTAAATATTGCCGATTCTGCGGACATCATACCCTGCACCGCGAGACCAGATAGGGTGCATTACAGTTATTTAATCAGACCGCTATTCCTGCAGGCCAGTAGCTCGAACGGCTAGAGCGCCGGACTCCAAATCCGGATGTTGGGGGTTCGACTCCCTCCTGGCCTGCCATTTATTTTTGAGATTATGGCGAAGTCCAAAAAGAAAAAGAAGAAGAAGAAATCTGCTGCTCCTGCACAAGCTGCTACCGACCAGCCTCAGGCCGTGGCCGTGGCAGTGGCAGAGAGTAAGGTACCCAAAAAGCGTAAGGCTGTTGCCAAACCAAGCGTGAAAGAGAGGACTTCTGGCACGATAGACACGATCAGCCAGTTTCTCCGCGAGGTTCGGATTGAATTGTCCAAAGTAACATGGCCTACGCGTAAGGATACCATTGCCTCCACTTCGGTGGTGCTGGTTATCGTGATCTTGATAGCCATATATTTGGGCATTGTGGATCTCGGTTTGTCCAGGCTTATGCGGATATTGCTCAACTAATGCAGAGCGGTCGGTGTCTTTGTCCAGAACTTGTTCAGTTGAGGAGTGCTGGCGGATAAGGATTTCGGCTCATCTGGCCAAATAATGATCGGAGATTAATTTGTAATGCAGTGGTTCATAGTTCATACCTACTCCGGATACGAGCAAAAGGTTAAAATTGCCCTGGAGGAGCGCATCAAGTTACTGGGGAAAGAGGATTTTTTTGAAAAGATCCTTGTGCCCACTGAAAAAGTGGTGGAGCTCGTCAAAGGGGAAAGGAAGACCACTGCTCGCAAATTCTATCCGGGTTATATTCTCGTGCGCATGGAACTGAACGATGAAACCTGGCACATAGTAAAAAACACCCCGAAAGTAACTGGATTTATCGGGGGCAAAGATAAACCGACCCCGCTCAGTGATGAAGAGGCACAAAACATCGTCGAGCAAATGACCGCGGGCGCACTCAAGCCCAAACCCAAGTACCTTTTTGATCGCGGTGATGAGGTGAGGGTCATCGATGGTCCTTTTTCCAACTTCAACGGTGTGGTGGATGATGTAAGTCCCGAAAAGGGCAAAGTGCGGGTTTTGGTTAGCATATTTGGGCGTTCTACTCCGGTGGAGCTCGATTTTGTCCAAGTGAGCAAAATTTAGCGGTGTGAGGTCAGGAGAACTACCGATTGGCCCGCTGACTGGCAAAGGACGCTCCAATTGGCTATAGGAGAAGCGAAATATGGCAAAAAAGGTAATTGCGAATATAAAATTGCAGGTTCCCGCTGGTCAAGCCAACCCCTCTCCCCCTATCGGTCCCGCTTTGGGCCAGCACGGGGTGAACATCATGGAATTCTGTAAGTCTTTCAACGCCAAGACCCAGGGACAAGAAGGCATGATAATCCCAGTGGTCCTTACTGTCTTCGCTGACCGTTCCTTCACCTATGTGACCAAAACGCCCCCTGCTTCGGTGCTGCTCAAAAAGGCAGCCAAGATTGCCAAAGGATCCAGCGAACCCAACCGCGACAAGGTGGGGCAGGTCAACCGCAAACAAGTTGAGGAGATTGCCCGTCTAAAAATGCCAGATCTGAATGCGGCTAGCCTGGAGGCAGCGATGAAAATCATCGAGGGAACCGCCAGGAGCATGGGCATTACCATAGAATAGCTCTGGAGAACCAATATGGCTAAAAGAGGAAAGAAGCATAGGCAAGCCAGAGAGAGTGTCGATTTTTCCCAGAGATACGAGTTCGCTGATGGGGTGAAGATTGTCCTGGAGTGTGCCTATGCCCGCTTTGACGAAAGCGTTGATTTGGCTGTTCGTCTCGGGGTGGACCCACGCCGCGCGGATCAAATGGTGCGCGGCACTGTGGTGCTCCCCAATGGTACCGGGAAATCAGTACGAGTCCTGGCCTTCGCCAAGGGCGAGAAGGAAAAGGAGGCACTCGAGGCGGGTGCAGATTATGCCGGCAGCGATGATCTCATTACCAAGATTAAAGGTGGATGGCTTGAATTCGACAAGACTGTGGCAACCCCTGACATGATGGGGGCTGTGGGCAAAATCGGCAAGATTTTGGGGCCTCGTGGTCTTATGCCCAATGCCAAATTGGGCACGGTGACCTTTGACCTTGGCAAGGCCGTCAAAGAAATTAAGGCGGGCAAGATAGATTTTCGCGTGGAGAAATCAGGCATCGTCCACGCCCCGGTTGGCAGGGTTTCCTTTGGGGCAGACAGGATTCTAGAAAACATTGCCACATTCATGGATAGCATAGTGCGCATGAAGCCTGCAGCCAGTAAGGGTGCATACATACACTCCATTGGCATTTCCACCACCATGGGACCGGGAATAAAGATTGATCCGGCCAATGTTAAGGTATTGCTCACGTAGGGTGTTCAGGTGTCAGGTTTCAGGTGTCAATGTTGAGGTGTCAGGTGTCGGGTTTCAGGTTTCAGGGAATTAAAGCGAAAGCGGTGAAACCTGAACACTGAACACTGACACCTGAAACCTTAGTATTAGGTAGGGTGGGCATTGCCCACCGAAAATAGCTAATAAATAGGATATCCGTGACCAGCTGGCCGGATGTTCGCAAGAATAAGAAATTGACTGCCGAGGCGAAGCGTTGATTCG
>JAUVTM010000063.1 GCA_030601545.1 Syntrophobacterales bacterium | reverse complement strand
ATGACTGAAGATATCGATCTGTTTTCCACACTAAAGGATGATTATCGGGAAGCCCTCGAGCATTTCAACGACGCTTTACTGCGGTTGGAAAGTGAACCAGAGGATCGAGACTCCATAGATAGGGCCAGCAGACAACTACACAATATCAAAGGCTTTGCCAACCGGATGAGGGCTCCAAAGCTTGGGCAGCTGGCCCACATTCTTGAAGATGTTCTGGTAGCAGTAAACGAGGACCGTTTACCTTTTGGCGAAACTCTTGCCAACCTCCTCTTCGACGGAATGGATCTCTTTGTGCATTACCTCCGAACCAGAGATGTACCCTCCGACAAGGTCGCCGAACTAGTGGAGGAAGTCGAACCCTTGCTGTTCGCCGCCATGGAGGATGAAAGCGCTGCCAAGGATATGGAGCCGCTCCTGCCGGACTTTATCGCAGCTGCTCGTGATAATGTGGAAGCAATCAATCGAGGGTTGTCCACCCTGGAAAAAGAACCCTCGAATAATGAGTCTTTGCAGGAAGTCTATCGTAATGCCCACAGTCTGAAAGGGTCGGCTATGACCATGGGATTCGAGCGCATGGGAAAGCTGGCTCATTCCATGGAAGACGTTCTTCTCGCTCTGCAAAAGAATAAGCTGCCGGTAACCCCAGAAGCCTGCGACGCTCTTTTTGAGACCAATGACGCCCTCAGCGTGATGTTGGATACCCTGTCGGCGAGCAAGCGCATTAAGGTGGACGCGGAAAGCACCATGGCGCGGCTGGCCAGTTTGATACCAGAACTCAAGGTCGAAGATGATGCCATTGTGGCGGAGCCGGTTCGAGCCGTCATTGAGCCGGCCCCAGTTAGTGAGACCAGAGTTCCGGCCGTGGATACCGTGCGGGTGCCAACAACCAAATTGGACGAACTCGTAAACCTTTCAGGCGAGGCGGCTATTGCCCAAATCCATCTAGCTAATGAAATCGATGCTCTGGTGCGCATTCGTGATCGGTGGCAACGGCTGCAGCTCCATGGAACCGGTTCCCTCCATCTGCATGATCCTGAGACGGATAGTAAAGCCAGCCTGTTTACCCAGCTCTTGGAGCTTGGCAGTACTTTGGAAGAGACAAGCCGCCGGTTGCAGGAGGCTGCGGAAAATACTGGGCGTCACATTGAGAGCCTTCAGCATCGCAGCATGGAAATTCGCATGCTGCCGCTGGCACTCGTATTGAATACCTTGCCCAGGGCAGTACGGGATCTCAGCCGTCAATTCGGCAAGAAAGTAAATTTCAAGGTGGAAGGAGAACAAACAACTATTGACAAACGCATCCTAGAGCAGATGGGCGACCCTCTTGTTCACTTGCTGCGGAACGCTCTGGACCATGGCATTGAGACGCCCAAAGCTCGACGTAAATCTGGCAAGACGGAGACGGGGACTATCAAACTGGGGGTAAGGCAGGAAGGTGGTAAAGTGCTGATAGTCCTCGAGGATGACGGCCAGGGCATCGATCCTCTACGGCTGAAGGAGGTGGCTATAGACAAGGGGCTTGTGGAGGAGAAAGATGTAGCAGATTGGACCCAGGCCCAACTTCTGGATCTCATTTTTTTGCCCGGATTCAGCACAAGTAAAATGGTCACTGATGTTTCGGGACGCGGGGTGGGGATGGATGTGGTGCGCGCCAACGTGGAAAGACTGAAGGGGCAGGTGGAGGTCACTTCCGAATTGGGCAAAAGGACCACGTTCATTATATCCCTGCCGCTCTCCCTGGCCACTGTGCACGCGCTCATGGTCCAGTGTGCTGGCGAAATCCTAGCGATTCCCACTTTTTCGGTGGCCAAAACTTTTCAAGTCCCGGCGCTGGAGATCAAATCCATCCAGGGGCGTCAAGCGATAGTGCACCAGGAAGAAATCCTACCAGTACGAAGTCTTGCTGCCACTTTGGGATGGAGCGAACTGAATGGCGGTCCATTAGGAGAAGGGAAGGCTTTGGTTGTGGTCCTCCAGGCTGGGGAGCGGAAAGTCGGCTTTCTCGTTGAGGATATCTTCGGGGAGCGAGAAATTGTAACAAAAGATCTGGGTAGCCACCTGAAAAAAGTAGACTACGTGGCAGGTGCCACTATCCTTGGCTCGGGGGAGGTGGCGCTCATCCTTGATGTGCCGCAGCTGCTTTGGCGCAAGCAGCTTGAGATGAGATTGGAAAGGGAACAGCCTGCGGAAGAGACCGTCAGGGCTGCGGGCGGCCACATGATTCTGGTGGTGGAAGATCAGGTAGTGACACGCCAGATGGAAAAGAGCATCTTGGCAGCGGCTGGCTACCAGGTTGTCACTGCGGAAAATGGTCTGGATGCATTAAATAAACTGGGACAGCACAGGTTTGATCTGGTAGTTACCGATATTCTGATGCCGAAAATGGACGGTTTTACTCTTACCAGAGAAATTAGAGGTAATGAGCGGACGAAGAATCTTCCCGTGGTAATCGTAACCTCCATGGAGAGTGAAACGGACAAGCGGCGGGGGCTGGAGGTTGGAGCAGACGCGTATCTGGTCAAAAGCAGCTTCGACCAAAAACATCTGATTGAAACCATAGAGACTTTGTTGGGACAGAGGAGTGGGTAGTAAGGTTTAGTTTTTCACCACAAAGTGCACAAAGGAAGTTTCCATGATGATATGAAAGTCTTTGTGTTCTTTGTGGTTCTCTTCGTGGTTGCGAACCTGATCAAGATTGATTCTGAGCCAAAGACTGATGACATCAGATAACGAAATTGAGAAGGCAGACTCCCTTGAGGCCGGTGATCCAATCAGGGTGCTTATCGTCGATGATGTAAAGAGCGCCCGTGATCTGCTTGAAGAAATTCTGGCCACGGATCCCCGGTTTCAGGTGGTGGGGAGGGTCGCGGATGGTGTGGAGGCAGTGGCTGTGGCCTTACAACTGCGACCCGACCTGGTTACCATGGATATCCGACTCCCCGGGATCGACGGCTTTGAGGCGGTGGAGAGGATTCTGGCCGAGTTGCCGGTACCCATAGTCATGATCACCGCATCCATGGGCAACGAGGAGGAGAAGCTTTTTCGGGCTTTTAGCTCTGGGGCGCTGGATGTCCTTGACAAGCAAGAGCTGTACCTCTGGCGTACCCGACCGGAGATAAGGAATAGCTTCCTTCGCAAAATGCGAGCCCTGGCCTCCACTCGGGTGAGGCAAGCTGTGGGTAGCACTATGGCTGAACCTGAAGCGTTGGTGACGGTGGCGCCAACTCAAATTGGACCAGTTAAGCCCCCTCTTGTGGTTGCAATTGCGGCTTCCACCGGAGGCCCCACCGCTCTCATGCGGCTGTTCAAACGAATGCCCAGAGAGGTAAATGGTGCTTTCGTTGTCGTCCAGCATATGAGCCTTGGCTTCCTGGATGGCCTAGTCCGCTGGCTAGATGACGAAGTGGGACTGAAGGTGAAAAAAGCCCAAGAAGGAGACCTGCTGGAGCCCGGTGTAGTGCTGATAGCCCCTGGGGACCACCACATGATGGTTACCGACATGGGTACTGTGCGGTTGAGCAGGTCCTTGCCGATTAACGGCCACCGACCATCGGCAGAACTACTTTTTGATTCAGTGGCGAACCATTATAGGAGCCGGGGGACTGGAGTCATTCTTACCGGGATGGGTTCAGATGGGGCCGAAGGGTTGAAGAGTCTCCGGGTGGGTGGTGGACATACCATCGCTCAAGATGAGCAGTCCAGCATCATTTTTGGCATGCCCCGGGCAGCCATTGAACTTGATGCGGCCGAGATGATTCTGCCTCTGGAAGAGATAGGTTCTCAAATCATAAAGTGGATTTCTGAACAGCATTCCTCCCGTAACCATTGAAGCGAAAAGAGTGGTGGAATTAGAACTCAGTGATAAAGAATTCAAAAGTTTTCGGGATCTCGTTGCAGAACGGGCTGGGATTTACTTCGAGCCTGGTAAACAGGACCTCCTGAGAATTAATCTACTCCAGAGGATGGAAGATTGTGGTCTCAGCACTTTTGCAGACTATTTCCAACTTCTTTCTTCCCCTGCGGGTACCAAGGAGTTTGATCATCTACTCAATCTGATAATCATCCCAGAAACCTACTTTTTCCGTGACCAGGCCCAGTTCAGAGCTCTTGAGCACTTCGTAATCCCCGAGATTCTCAAAAATGCATCTGAACCAGGAGCATCACTGCGAATCTGGAGTGCCGGCTGTTCCACCGGTGAAGAGCCTTACACCATTGCCTTGATTGTGGCCGCGGGAATGATGGGCGTGGAGTACCCGCCGGTCCGAATTCTGGCCACCGATGTGAGCAATGCTGCCCTCGAGGCGGCTCGTCGGGGAGTATATGGGGCTCGTTCCGTCCGCGATGTGCCAAAGGAGTATTTAAGCCGCTTTTTCAGCCGGCAAAGGGGGAAGTATTTCCTGGACGAGTCAATAAAACAGATGGTTGAATTTAGCTACTTCAACCTGGTGACCGAGCCTTATCCCCTTTTGGAAATGTCGGGCTGGGACATCATTTTCTGCCGCAATGTAACCATATATTTCCAGCATGAATCCACCAGGAAAGTCATCCATAATTTCTACCAGAGCTTGCGACAAGGTGGGTACCTTTTTTCCGGCTATTCTGAAAGTTTGCGCTATCTTTCAGATGAATTCACCACCGTTCAGGTGGGAGGGACCTTTGTCTACAAGAGAGAACCCCGTGAAAAAAGGCCCAAAAGGAAGACTCGGCGGACCAGGCGCAACCGGAGCAGACAACGCACCCCTGCCAGTGGTCGCAGCCGGCGGTTGGAGGCTCTTCCTGATCGAAAGGCAGATGAGATCCAACAGATCTGTACCAGGGCTAAAGAGCTACTGGAAATGGGCAAACCTGAGCAAGCCGGTGATCTCCTGGCGCCCTATCTGAAGAAGTCAACGGCTTCCGAAAGTGTTCTTCTGTTGCAGGCGGAGATCGTCCTCAACCAAGGTGATCTGGCAAAGGCAGTGCAGTTATGCCAAAGGATAGTCCGCCGAAAGCCGCTCTCTGTTGCCGGCTATTATTTGCTGGGGGTGGCTTATCGGACCTGGGAAAAGGAGCGCAAAGCCATCGAAGAGTTTAAAAGAGTCTTGTACCTAAAGCCCGAGCATGCCTTGGCGCGTTTCAACCTGGGAGATCTCTACAGCCAGGTGGGGCAGCTTGACGAGGCAAAACTTGAATATGCCAATGTAGTGAGACTGTTAAGAGAAGTTCCTGATTCCTTTGATGACCGGCTCGCTGGCGGCTTTTCTCCGACTCTTCTCATTGATACGTGTTTAAGCAGGATCAAGGAGCTTGATAAAAGTGAGTAAACGGTAAGCGGTAAGCGTTGAGCGGCAAGGAGAAGAACTGAAAACATTGGGGCGCAAGGCGTAAGGCACAAGGGCTAAGGCAAAAACTGATAGTCTATTCAATCCTTCTCCTTGTGCCTTAAGCCCTGTGCCTTAGACCTTTGGGTTATCATGGAAATCTTTGACTGGGTAAAAGATTTGAGCGTCTGGGTAATGCACTGGGCCAATACCCCGTATGGAGGGCTGGCTCTTTTTGTGCTTGCCTTCTGCGAATCTTCTTTTTTCCCCATTCCTCCGGATATTCTTCTCATAGGTCTGTGTATGGCGAATTCACCCATGTCCTTTTGGTACGCGCTGATCTGCAGCCTGGGATCGACCCTGGGGGGCATGCTCGGCTATGGGATTGGGCGCATCGGTGGCCGGCCCCTTCTGGAGCGCTGGGTGCGGGCCGAGCGTATTCAGTTGGTGGAACGCCATTATAAGCGTTGGGATGTGTGGGCGGTGGCAGTGGCGGGATTCACCCCCATTCCCTACAAGGTATTCACCATCAGTGCCGGTGCCTTTCTTCTTGATTTTCTCCGTTTCGTAATCGCTTCTATCCTGAGCCGCAGTGCCAGATTCTTCCTGGTGGCTGGGCTATTTTATTTCTTTGGTCCGACCATAAATCAGTTCATCTCCCGATACTTCAACTTTATCAGCATTCTCTTCATAGTGCTGCTGCTTCTGGGGTTCTGGTTTCTTAAAGTCAGCTCAAAGCGGGCGATGCGGAATCCGTAGTTCAGCTGACAGCAGGCAGCGTGCAGCCGGCAGTAAAGGACGATTCGTCCATTCCAGAAACTACCAGCTGCCTCTTGCCAGCTGCTTGCTGCGCTTTTCGCCTGGAGCGAAAAGCGGCGGGTCTGGACTATTCCTTGAAAAAATGATTAGAATACACAACTTGTCTCTGACAACGGGCAGTCCGCAACACTGAAACCTCGTTAAGTTCCCATGAACGAGAGGTAAGTCTTTGACCACCAAACGATTACTCATAGGTCTTCCTATTATAGTCCTACTTTTCCTGCTGCAGTCTTACTTCTGGGTGCCCACCTACGAGGAGCAGACCAGGGGGAACCCTGGGCGGCTGGAAGAATATGTCACTGCGTCCATTGGTGACGCGCAGGTGCTCAATCCCGTGCTCTCAGCGGACAGTGCCAGCAGTGATATCAACGGACTGGTATTCGAGGGACTGCTTGACTATGACGAAAATCTGAATTTCCGTTCTCGTCTGGCAACCAGCTGGGAGATTCATGAGGAGGCCTACTTCTATGTAAATGATCGGGCAGAGGTTCCCACCCTTGGACACGTAGATGCTGACGGGTTGGCCACATTGATTATTCAGGCCAGACGCAGGAGCGCTGAGGGAACAGATTCACTGTCTCGGTCACTGAGCAACATTGAGGCAATAGAGGTTTTTCCGGTACAGCAGCTCCTGCAAGAGGTCACTGAAACCCTGCCGGACGGCAACAAGGTCAAGGTGCGACTGCAGATCTCTGCTCCCCCGAGAATCAAGCTGAGACTGAAGCAGGTGGATCAAGACATATTTGACAATCTGGAAAAACTGTTGGGTCCTTCCTATTTTACATCCTTCCAGGCTGAACGGTTTGTCGGAGTAGAACCTGTGGAGTTTGAATCCAAGAAGAAGGAGTATGCCAGGGTTCTGCTGCCGGCGGTGGAGCACAATCCCGTCATTCTTTTCAAACTTCGGCCCGGGGTGAAATTCCACGACGGCCACGTCTTTGATGGTTATGATGTCAAGTTCACCTACGATGCCATCATGGATGTGGCCAATGTCTCACCACGGCTTCCAGACTATGAACCGGTTAAGACGGTGGAAGTGTTGCATCCTTTAACCGTCCGTATAGTCTACAAACGTCTTTACTCGCCGGCGCTGGGAACCTGGATGATGGGGATTCTGCCGGAGCACCTGCTGGACTCTGAGGCACTGAGGGACGAAGCTAGGCGACGCGGCCTGGATCCGGAAACCATGTCAATCCGGCAAAGCGAGTTCAACCGAGAGCCCATTGGCTGCGGTCCCTTTGTTTTCCGCGAGTGGAAATCCGATCAATACATCGTGCTGGACCGTTTTGAAAAATACTGGGAAGGTCCGCCAAACTATCATAGTTATACGTATCGTATTGTGCCCGACATGTTGACTCAAGAAATGGAATTCTATGCGGGGACTGTGGACAGATATGGTGCGCTGCCTCACCAGGTCCACCGCCTCAAGGATGATCCCAGGTACCAGAGTTTTTCCGGGCTGAGTTTTGGCTACACTTATATTGGCTACAACCTGCGCCGACAGCCTTTTGACGATCTGCGGGTACGCAAGGCCCTGGGCATGGCCATCGACGTGGAAAAGATCATCCGTTACGTCCTCTACAACCAGGGGCAAAGAATCACCGGTCCCTTTCCCAAGCAGACCGACTTCTATGACCATGCAATCCAGCCACTTCCATACGATCCAGAAGGTGCTTTACAATTGCTGGCAGAAGCCGGCTGGAACCGTAACCAAGAAGGCTGGTTGGAGAAGGACGGCAAGCGGCTTCAGTTCACTTTGATCTCCAATCAGGGGAACCCTATCCGCAAGCAACTTCTCCCCATAGTACAGAATGCCTGGCGAAAAATTGGCGTGGACGTCAGAACCGATGTGCTCGAGTGGGCTGTGTTCATCCAGGAGAGAGTAAACAAGTTGGACTTCGACGTCTTGATCCTCGGCTGGAGCATGGGTATTGAGCCCGACCTTTACCAGATCTGGCACTCCAGCCAGACTGGCCCCTACCAGCTCAACTTCGTTGGTTTCAAAAACGCGGAAGCAGACGATCTCATCATCAGAATTCGTCAGGAGTACGACCGGGGAAGACAAATCGGTTACTGTCACCGACTTCACGAAATCATCGCCGCCGCCCAGCCTTACACCTTTCTCTATGTGGGGAAGTGGACTGCCTTGTTGGACAAACGAATTGTGGTCATGAATCGTGACCCTTCTGGAAAAGTGAGGCATGAGAAGATCAGACCCACCAAGACCGGAAGTTACACCTTTTTTTTCAATAAGTGGATCAAGCTGCCTGAGGCGCCAATCTTTGAGGTGGAGGGTTAGGGGATGTTCGCATTTCTGGGTCGCAGCCTCGTGCAAAAGGCCATCACCCTCTTTTTTATCTCGGTGATATCATTTGCCGTTATACACCTGGCGCCGGGAGAGCCCAGCCAGATTGACCCTCTTAATCCAAAGTTCACCAAAGAGGTATTGGAGCAGTTTCGCCAGCAGTTTCACCTGGATAAGCCTCTTTATCAGCAGTACCTCCTGTTCTACCGTGATCTGTTCACCGGTAAGAGCGTGTCGTGGAAAGACGGTCGCTCCGTGCTGGCCAAGCTGTACGATCGTTTTCTCAACAGTCTGCCGCTCTTCATAGTCGGTACCCTGATCACCTGGACCCTTTCTTTTCCAGTTGGCATTCAGGCGGCCATACGACGAGGAGGTGTATACGATCGAACCACCACCTTCTTTGCTTATCTGCTCATCTCTATACCGGGATTCTTCTTTGCTTACATATTGATCATTTTTGTGGTGAGTACGTTTCATGTCCCGGTTATTGGCATGAAAACATTTGGGTTGAGCGGGGCCGGTGTTGTTACCAGGGTCATGGATCGAGTCTGGCACCTGGTGATCCCTTCCATTCTGGGAGCAACAGCGGGAATAGCTGTGCTATCACGTTATGTGCGTAATCAGATGTTGGAAGTGGAGGGCCAGGATTATGTTCGCACCGCCAGGGCCAAAGGGCTTTCCGAGGAACAGGTGCATTACAAACACGCCCTGCGTAATGCGCTTTTACCATTTGTAACCATGTTCGGCCTGGTTTTACC